>CANGTR010000005.1 GCA_947456855.1 Sphingobacteriia bacterium
GCAACAGGTTGGGCCAAAGCAGTTGGCGCGGCAATGAGTTATTAATAATGAGTTTTGAATGAACAGAGATGCTATGCTTGCTCAATTAAAAGAGCAACAAATATTTGATATCGTAATTATTGGTGGAGGTGCCACTGGTCTGGGAGCGGCTGTTGATGCAGCTTCGCGGGGTTATCGCACGCTATTGATTGAACAATACGATTTTGGCAAAGGCACTTCTAGCAGGTCTACTAAATTGGTGCATGGTGGTGTGAGGTATTTAGCGCAGGGAAATATTAAATTGGTAAAAGAAGCGTTGCGAGAAAGAGGATGGTTACTAAAAAATGCACCACATCTTACAAGTGTTCAACCATTTATTGTTCCAGTATTTAGTTGGTGGGAGAAAATATATTATAGTGTTGGATTGAAAATGTACGATCTTTTAGCTGGCAAATTAAGTTTAGGAAACACGCTTATTCTTAATAAAAAAGAAACCCTTGCATATCTGCCATCCATCAATCCTCAAAAACTGGTTGGTGGTATTCTGTATTATGATGGTCAGTTTAATGATAGTGCTTTATGTACTTCTTTAGCAATAACCGCTGCTAAACATGGTGCGGTAATCTTGAATTATGTTAAAGCAACTGGATTTATTAAGGAGAAAGAAATAATCACCGGTGTTGAATTAGAAGATACACTGGCCAATGATCAATATGCTGTAAAAGCAAAATCTGTTATCAATGCTACCGGCGTTTTTACCGATGCTATTCTACATATGGATCAACCCACCCACGAACTGTTGGTAACTCCTTCTCAAGGAATTCATTTAGTAATAGACGCATCTCATTTTAAAGGAAATCATGCCATGATGATTCCTAAAACAGATGATGGTCGTGTGTTGTTTGCAGTTCCATGGCAGCATAAAATTGTAGTGGGAACAACCGATACGCCAATTCATGTTATTGATATAGAACCAAAGCCACTTGCCGAAGAGATCGAATTTGTTATAGAACATTTCAATCGGTATACCAATGCATCAATAACTCGGCAAGATGTTAAAACTGTTTTCGTTGGTCTCCGCCCACTGGTAAAATCCAACAATATTGGCTCTACTGCTTTGCTTTCTAGAGATCATACGTTGGTGGTATCGCCTAGTAGGTTAGTGACTATTACTGGGGGCAAGTGGACAACATATAGAAAAATGGGGCAAGATGCAGTGGATAACGCCATTTTTGTTTCTAAACAAACGCATAAAAATGCTTGCAGAACACAAACACTTGCCATTGGAAATGAATTAGAAAAGCAAAGGGCTATTGAATCAATCATTAAAGATTGCCCAGCATTAGCTGAACTGTTGCACCCGCAATATCCTTATATAAAAGCAGAAGTTGTGTATGCAACTCGATATGAGATGGCTATTACCGTAGAAGATTTTTTAGCCAGAAGAATTCGATTGCTTTTTTTAGATGCAAAAGCAGCCATTGAGATGATTGATCTGGTAGCAGTATTGATGGCAAATGAACTTCATAAAGACAGCAATTGGGTGCTGTCTCAAAAACATTCTTTCGAAACACTTGCACAGCAATATTTACTAACGTAAATTAGAGAAAGATTGAACCTTTAAATTGTTTGTATGAATGTTTATGTAGCAGAAATACTCGGCACAGCTCTTGTAATTACTTTGGGAAATGGAGTTGTAGCCAATGTGATATTGCATAAAACCAAAGGGAATAATGGCGGCTTAATAGCTATTACATTGGGTTGGGCAATGGCAGTTTTTGTTGGCGTACTTGCATCGGCAAATATAAGTGGCGCTCATTTGAATCCTGCAGTAACAGTGGGTTTGGCTGTTATTGGAAAATTTGAATGGTTGCTGGTGCCAGGATATATACTCTCGCAATTGATTGGATCTATGATTGGTGCATTGTTGGTTTGGATTATTTATCGCCAACATTTTGATGAAACAAAAGATGCTGCTATTAATTTGGCAGTTTTTAGCACCGCGCCTTCTATTCGCAATGCACAACACAATTTTACTGCAGAGTTTTTGGCCACATTTATTTTCATGCTAACTATTTTGTTGATCACCAAATCTTCCAATAGCTTGGGCTCACTTGATGCTTTGCCAGTTGCGTTGGTAGTATTGGGCGTAGGTTTAGGCTTAGGAGGTCCAACCGGTTATGCCATTAATCCGGTAAGAGATTTAGGCCCAAGAATCATGCACAGTATTTTGCCCATAAAGCATAAAGGAACTAGCGATTGGCAATACAGTTGGGTGCCTGTATTTGCTCCTTTGGCTGGAGCGATTACTGCAGCAGTTTTTTATCAACTATTGCTCACTTCATAAAGGGTAGTTTAAAACCACTTGTAATTGTTCTAGGTTTTTTTATTACCATAGAAGGTTTTTGAAATTCGGTGTAATACATTTTAAGCAGTATGAAAAAATAAGAAATTAGCAAGGGCCCAAAAATCAGTCCTGTAATGCCAAAATATTTTAATCCCATTATTACACCTAATACTGTTACAATAGGATGCACGTCTGCCATTTTTTTGGCAAGCACAAATCGGATGATATTATCAATTGTTCCTAAAAATAGAAAGCCCCAAAGCAAAACCGCCATACCCTGCCAGTGTTGTCCGTTGGCCAATTGATAAATGGCAATAGGTACCCAAATTAATCCGGTTCCTACAATTGGAATAATTGAAGCAAATCCTGTTAATACAGCCCAAAAACCAGCTTCGGGCACACCTGTAACTAAAAATGCCAAATAGGCAAATAATCCTTGAGCTACTGCAATTAATGGAACCCCCAAGGCATTGCTTACGGTTTGTGCTTTTAGCTCGGCTCCAAAAACTTTTATTTTTTCACTTTTGAATGGCAGGTACAATAAAATAGCCGCTTCCATTCTATTTATATTCATAATCATGAAGTATAAAAAGAAATACATCATTGCTATAGAACTCAATAAGCTCAACCCCTGACCTAATAAAGAAGAAACAAAATCGGTTAATAAAGTTTGTACCTGTGCAAGATTTTTTTCTGATAAAATAGTAAAGTGAAATTGCTCCCTGATTTCAACATCCAAATGTTTGAGTGGATCAAAAATTTGATTGGTATTTTGGGATACCAACAACGCTTTTTTGTACAACATAGATGCCATGAATGAAATTGGCATCAGGATAATAAAAAAAGAAACAATAATGATTAAGGTTGCCGCAGCACCTTTACTCCATTTTTTTTTCTTAATCAACCAATTAACAGGCTGCTTGCTCAATACATAAAACATGGTAGCAGCAAGAAATGCTGTGGTGAATGCAGAAAGACTGTACAGTAGAAAAGCGCCTATGATTAATATGATAAGCAGAAATATATATCGATTTATTTTATTTTCTTGTACCATTTTCGTAGCTTGTAACAAATGTAAAGATTATGAACGATAATCATAAATTCATTGCTGGATTGCTTTTAGGTGCTCTAGCAGGAACAGCTTTGGCATTGTACTTGAATAGCGAAAAAGGCAAACAGCTGTTAAGCGATATTCAGTTAAATGCAAGTGGTCTAAAATCCGATTTAGATGCAGGAATAGACAAAGTAGATGAATCATTACAAGATATGTTGAATAAAGCTAGAAATTTGGTGGCAGAACTTGAGCAAAAATTAGGAGACGAACAAACCGTATAATATGGCAGACTCAAATCAATTTTTCAGTGAAACCAAAAAAGAGATCGAAAGTTACTTAGAGAACAGGGCGCTTCTTTTGAAAATGCAAGTAATTGATAAAACGGCTCGTTTGGGAGCTAAACTAGTACTTGGTATGACGCTTGGTGTTTTAGGGTTTTGCTTGGTCTTCTTTTTAAGTGTATTGGCTGGTTATTTTTTCGCCGACCTAACAGGAAGCTTGTACATTGGGTTCGGAATTGTTGTATTTGGATATTTTTTATTAATTCTATTGATTTATTGGAATCGAAAATCAATAGGCAACAGCATTGCTAATACAATCATTCAAATTTTATTCGATAAAGATGAATAAGCATCCATTACCCAATATTCAGTCTAAGGAATCCCTTCAATTGGCCATAGAATTGCTTAAAGAAAGGATTGATTTGCAAGAAAAAGCAATAGTAAATAGGGTTCATCAATTGCCTTCCGAACTCTTTAAATCGGCATCTGGGGCCATTCTTCCGGCAATAATCAACCAAACTTCTGTGTCCGGAATATGGAATTTGATGAAGTTGGTGCCCGTTGTTCAGTCCTTGTTTTCATTGTTTAGAAAAAAAAGGCAAGATTAGCCTCCTTTTTTTAGCTCCATCCCCTTACCTTTGCCGCCAAAACGGGACCTTTTGGGTCTAGTACATTTTAAACCTTAATTATACCTCCTGATATGGCCACAAAAGGGAAGATTAAACAGATTATCGGTGCAGTAGTAGACGTTCATTTTCCGGACGGAAATACATTGCCAGAGATTTACAATGCTTTAGAAATCACAAAGGAAAACGGTGATAAACTAGTACTTGAAGTGCAACAACACCTTGGAGAAGACAGTGTTCGTACCATTGCGATGGATGGAACAGAGGGTCTTGTTAGAGGGATGGCAGTTGTTGATACAGGAAAAGCAATTGCTATGCCTGTTGGAGATGGTATCAATGGTCGTTTATTCAATGTAACTGGTGATGCTATTGATGGTTTACCACAATTAAGCAAGGAAGGCGGACGTCCTATTCACAATAAGCCACCATTATTCGAAAATCTAAGCACTGCTTCTGAAATCCTATTCACTGGAATCAAAGTAATCGATTTGATTGAGCCTTATGCAAAAGGTGGTAAAATTGGATTGTTTGGTGGAGCAGGTGTAGGTAAAACAGTATTGATTCAAGAATTGATCAACAATATTGCAAAAGGACACGGTGGATTATCGGTGTTTGCAGGTGTAGGAGAAAGAACCCGTGAAGGAAATGATTTATTGCGTGAAATGATTGAAGCTGGCATTATGAAATACGGCGACAATTTCAAACACAGCATGGAAGAAGGTGGATGGGATTTAAGTAAAGTAGACATGGAAGGCTTGAAAGATTCTAAAGCTACTTTCGTATTCGGTCAGATGAACGAACCCCCAGGAGCTCGTGCACGTGTGGCTTTGAGCGGATTAACCATTGCAGAATATTTCCGTGATGGAGATGGTACAGGAAAAGGAAAAGACATTTTATTTTTCGTAGACAATATCTTCCGTTTCACACAAGCAGGTTCTGAGGTATCGGCCCTATTAGGTCGTATGCCTTCAGCAGTAGGATATCAGCCTACATTGGCTACAGAAATGGGATTGATGCAAGAGCGTATTACTTCAACCAAAAATGGTTCTATTACTTCTGTTCAAGCGGTATACGTTCCTGCGGATGATTTAACCGATCCAGCTCCTGCAACAACATTTGCGCACTTAGATGCAACAACCGTATTAAGTAGAAAGATTGCCGATTTAGGTATCTATCCTGCGGTTGATCCATTGGATTCTACTTCAAGAATTTTAACTCCTGCTATTGTAGGGGAAGCGCATTACGAATGTGCCAATAGGGTTAAATTGATTTTGCAACGTTATAAAGAGTTACAAGACATCATCGCCATTCTTGGTATGGATGAATTAAGTGAAGAAGATAAAATGACTGTTCAACGTGCGCGTAAAGTGCAACGTTTCTTAAGTCAGCCTTTCCATGTTGCCGAACAATTTACAGGATTGAAAGGGGTTTTCGTAAGTATCGAAGACACCATCAAAGCATTTAACTCTATTATGGATGGTGAGGTAGATGAATATCCTGAAGCAGCATTTAACCTTGTAGGTACTTTGGATGATGCTATTGAAAAAGGCAAGAAAATGATTGAAGCAGCAAAAGGATAATTTATGATTCTAGAAATATTAACACCTGAAAAAAAATTGTACAGTGGCGAAGTATATGGTGTGCAATTACCAGGAACAAGCGGTTTATTTGAAGTATTAGACAAGCATGCTCCAATGGTAAGTGCTTTGGGGAAAGGAAATGTAAAAATTCTGGTTGATAAAAAAGAAACCAGCTCTTATACTATCCAAAGTGGTTTTGTGGAAGTACTCAATAACAAAGCTACTGTATTGGTGGAAGGTGCAACCGAATTATAATTGCTGAATTTTTATATAGTTAGACGGCTCCGAATTTCGGGGCCGTTTTTTTATGTATATACCCTTTAGCAAACTACCGTTTAGAAACGATGAAAATTGGGTACTAACGACCTTGCTTTTACGCTTTAGCTTTTATTCCTTCGTATTGTTCGAATAAAATCTTGTTGCAACAAGTCGAAGTATCCTGATGTCGAATATTTAAGTTCAGGGCTGTTTTAAATTTTAATCTATGAAAACTTCAATAAAATCCATCATGGCTATTGCCTTGAATTTAATGGTGCTCTTCTCTTGTAAAAAAGCGGATCAAATACAACCTGTAGATCAGCTACAATTAGTAAATAATCAGGAGTTCAGAAGATATGTGGCGAATGATATGTACTTAATTATTCAAAATACACTTCAAAATGTAAGTAATTTGAATAAAAAGCAAACACTACAATTTAAGGAAGCATTGAAATCTGCAAATGAAGCAAACTTACCTGTTGTTTTTGCTCAGCATAATTTGAGCTATTCATCTTTTCAAGCATTTCATTTAAAAAGACATATTAATAAGGTAAAAATTTTACACGCTTTGCCTGAGATATCCAAACTTCCGGAAAATGAAATCAATCAGCTATTCAAATCGGCATATGAAATCATTTCCAGTAAAGTGATCAACCAAATAATGACACAATCAGCCATGAATAAATCGGCAAAAATGTCAAAAACCTTGAATACACCCAAAAGTTTAGGTATAAATACGCATTCTTCGAATGGGGATTTCATGTATTTTAGTTCTGAAGATGATCAGCCAATGAGCGAAGAAGCTGCCATTGAGCTAATGAATGGATTAGTTCAATCATATGCAGAGGCACATGATATTACTGTTGTTGAAGCTATGAATTGCTTGAAACAAGCAGTGGGCTGGGGTTCTGTTACTATGGTGGGAATTGTAGGATGGTCCAAGGGAATTGCCGGGCATGCCATTCAAGAAGCTGTAATAACCGCAACTAGATTTGCAATGCGATATATTGGATGGATTGGTTTGGCAGTTACTATGTATACATTAACTTCTTGTTTATTAGAGGCTTTTTAAACTGAACTTTTAATATTATGAAAAAGGTACAGATTTGGATTAATATCCTAATAATGCATGGTATTGTTTTTAATCTAGTTATTGCGCCAGTTTTGGTTGTTATAACAATGATGAAAAACCAAGATATTTTCACTTATAATGAATGGGTTTATTCAATAGGAATCAATATTTTTTTCTGGCAATTATTAAGCATAAAGATTCGGGAAAATAAAATTGCTATGAATAGAATTAACCTTTTCTCGGAAGTCAAAAAAAATCCAATGCTGCATTGGATCCATAATAGAATTTATACCATTTATCGGCTGCTTAGTCCTAGTATGAATAATTTCATCATATCAGGAGCAGTTTTTTGCAGCTTTGCTTTTATTGTTTTGTATTTAATTATAACGAAGAATAGTGTATTATTTATAATTGTTGAGTGGGTAGTTTTTTTACAATGTTGGAGAATTTTATTTATTTATGCTGATTATTTATCCAATCAAAAGCAATCTGTAAATGCAAATAAAACATATACCTTCTGGATATCAGATGTATTTTTTAGTAAAACAATATAGAAGCATTACAATTCAATCAACAAGAAATAAATCAGCATATGCTGATTTATTTCTTGTTTTTATAAACAATGATTGAAGCAACTAATTTAATTCAATTGAGGATCACTTGGGTAATTACTCATTTGTGCATATTCTCCTCCAAGGGTATGTAAATTTTTTTTCCAAATCATTTCATCTTTCGGTAAAAAAATTAATGAAGGTTTTGCTGGTGCTATGATCCAACTTTTGCTTTCATATTCTTCTGATAATTGCCCATTGCTCCAACCACTATATCCAACAAAAAAGCGAATATCATTAGTAGATAATCTACCATCTCTTAATAATTGGATGATGGTTTTAAAATGACCTCCCCAATAAATACCTTTTGCTACTTCTACACTCTCCGGAATGAGAAGGGGGTGTTGATGAATAAAGTGCAATGTATTTTGCTGCACAGGCCCCCCATCGTATACAATGATGTCTAAATCAAAGGCCATCTCTACCAAATCGCTTAATACATGAGTACTTTTTTTATTCAATACAAGACCAAAACTACCGTCTGTATTGTGTTCGCAGAGTAAAATAACCGAGCGTGCAAAATTTGGGTCCTTTAAAAAAGGATCAGACAACAGTAATATACCTTGATTCAGTTCCATTTGACAACTAAAAGATAAATAAAAGTATTTATTTGTTAAAAAAAAGCTTTCCAGTAATAAGAAACTCAAAAAGACTACCAAAAAAGTATATTTGTGCCTGATGAAGAGAACTTTCCCCGTAATTATTGTATTGATATCGCTCTCCTTACTGGGGCTTATTTTGCTGCAAGTGTCTTGGTTTCAAAACTTATTAGAGCTTACCAAAACCCAATTAAATACCAAAATCAATGAGGCAGGTTTTAGCGTAGCTACCGATTTGGGAAAATCTACCTACTCAGGTCAAGTGCTTCGATTGAATAAAAGAGGTGGGTTGAGCCTGGGTTCCGATTTTCAATTGCGCGTATTCAAATCTCCCACGGTAGAAGAAAAATTCACTGTAGGAGACATTCAATCAAAAATTAGAAAATCATTCGATCGTTTAAATTTAGATAAATTAAAATTTGAATTTGCAATTACCAATACCAACGACGATTATGAAATGATGTCGAAGGGTTACGAAAGAGAATTTTGGGATACGGTAAATAATAAACGCGGATATTATGTGATACTTCCAGAAAATACCGATATAGAAGCTTTTCCTTCATTGGAAAAATTAATCATCATTGTTCCGGATATTGAAAAACAAGTTTGGCAATCTTTGAGGTGGATTATTATGGGGGCAATTATATTTATGTTGGTTATTATTGCTGCATTTTATGTTACCGTAAAAACATTGTTGAATCAGAAAAAACTCAGTCAAATTAAAAGTGATTTCATTAATAATATGACGCACGAATTTAAAACACCATTGGCCACAATATCACTTGCTGTGGATGCTTTAAATAACGAAAAAGTTCAGAATAATACAGAGAAGTCGGGATATTTTAGAACGATCATTAAAGAAGAAAATACAAGAATGAATAAGCATGTAGAAACCATTCTGCAAGCAGCATTCATGGAAAAGCAAGAATTGAAATTGAATCTGTCTGTTATCAATGTAAATGAAATGATAGAGCAGGTAATGGATAATTATAAATTGCAATTGCAAGAAAAAAATGCTTCTTTTCAATTATTGTTAAATGCCAAAAATGACTCCATCAATGGAGACGAAGTTCATTTTGCCAACTTGCTTTCTAATTTAGTAGACAATGCAATTAAATATTCAACCGATCATTTATTGATTAAAATTTCAACGCACAGTACTCGAAACTATTTGGTAATTAGAATTGAAGACAATGGAATTGGAATGTCTAAAGAAAGTACTAAGCGAATCTTTGAAAAATTCTACAGAGCCCATACAGGTAATTTGCACAATGTAAAAGGATTTGGATTAGGTATGAGTTATGTTAAAACAGTTATTGATGCACATAAGGGTAGAATTAAAGTAGAAAGTGTATTGGGAAAAGGTACTTCATTTACCATGGAAGTGCCTGTTGCTCAAGTGGATTAAGGATTACAACGGTCGCAGTACATTGGATCTTCTGTGGTTTTTCCCAACGGATATTTTTTTTCTTCTTGCTGTTTACATTTTTGACATTCATAAACATAAGCAATGGTAGATTTGGTTGGGCAACCACACAAACTGCAAATTAGCCCTGGAATAACATCAACAACATCAAATCCGGGACTGCCACAGTTGGTACACAATTGCTGCATTTTTTCTATCAATTTTAAACATACTTTTTCAATTACCTTAAGCCTACTTGGATTATGCATAGCACGCATATCTGTTTCTAGATAAACCTGTGGATATTTTTGTAAGAATCTGGTAACATGTTTTTCCAACATCTCCCAACTATTAATGCCCTTTATTATTTCATCGCTTTCTTCTTTGGCATTTCTTATGATCAAAGCATGAGAAGGAAAAAGAGCCTGTTCTGCAAATGCTTTCGCAGCTTCTAAGCTGTTAACTTGTTTTCCAGCAAAATTGGTTTCGGTACTTAATTCTTTTGCTTTGATTTCTATTTCATTTTCATAATCAATGAAAACCAATATTTCTTCATCTGCTGCAACAAAGCCAATAATTGGATGAGGCCCAAATGATCCTTCGCTTGCAATGGCCAGTGTTGCTCCTGTAATTGCTGCAGCTTTTGCGCATTTTAATTTGGCAGTTGCTATTGGATCAAGTGTTCTGTTGATTTCTCCTGAAAAAGTACCCCATTGATCGGTATTCAACTCTTCGGCAATAATTACCTCTACACCCAGTGCTGTTTTAAGTAAAGGCGCTAGCACTTTTTCTTTACCATGCATAGTAGCAATAACCAATTTTCTTTTATTAAAAATTGAATTAGTCATTTGTCCAAATTAACGATCCATCACCATAACTTAAAAATCTAAAATCGTTGTCTAGTGCATATTGGTAAACCCTTTTCCATTCATCCCCAATAATTGCAGCAACCAATAAAAGCAAAGTGGATTGTGGCTGATGAAAATTGGTAATCAACCCTTTCATGATTTTAAATTCATATCCTGGTGCAATAATGATTTGCGTTTTTGTAATAATTTTCTGCAGATTATTGCTATCCATCCAATTCAATAATGCATCAAGTGCCATTTCAGCAGATATATGATCTGCATTTATCTCGTAGGGTTCCCATTGCAAAACAGTAAATTCATTCATACTTAAATGCTTGTTTAAATATGTTTTAACTCCCAGCCAATATAAGCTTTCAATGGTTCTTAACGAAGTGGTTCCAACTGCTATGATTCCATTCTCTAGTTTATCTATAATATGTTGAATGGTTGTTTTATTTACATCAATGAATTCTGCATGCATTTCATGATCCTTCATGGTAGCCGATTTCACAGGTTTAAATGTGCCAGCACCTACATGTAAAGTAACATAAGCCGGTTCAATATTTTTTCTAATCAATTCCTTAAATACATGATCAGTAAAATGCAAACCAGCTGTTGGCGCAGCTACAGAACCATCATGTTTTGCATAAATGGTTTGGTATCTTTCTTTATCTGAGGCTTCTGTTTTTCTATTTAAATAAGGCGGCAAAGGAATTGAGCCTGCTAAATGCAATATCTCTGCAAAACAAATACTTATATCAGACCAACTTAGTTCAATAACAAATGCATCGTTGATTTGCTTTATTTTTTTTGCTTCGATAATAATATTGGATCCATTATTTTTTGTTTCACATCTAATGATTCCATCTTTCCATTTTTTTGCCCCTCCAATTAAACACTTCCAATATACTTTGCCCTGTTGAAGCATTGCCGAAGTAATATCTTCATATTGATCATCGGGTTCTAAACAAAAAATTTCTATTGTTCCGCCAGTTTCCTTTTGAAAATGAAGTCTTGCTTCTACTACTTTGGTATTATTAAAAATCAATAAACAATCTTGATTCAATTGTTCAGCCAAGTTTTTATAAATATGCTGGCCAATTTGCCCTGATTGGTATACCAATAATTTACTCTGATCCCTTTCTGCAAGCGGGTATTTAGCAATCCTTTGATCTGGTAAATGATAGTTGAAATCTTCAATTGAAATAGTTGATGGGTGTTTCATGCTTGATTTTATTGGCTTTCAAGGGTTATCCACAGGTATTAACAGGTTATACAGTGCCTTTTTCTAAATTTTTGAGCAAAGTTAAGCTGCAATTGAATCATAGCCATAGTATAATCTGTGGATAAATACAACCCTCCTAAAGTGAGGTCAAAAGTGGGAAAAAGTGTTATTTTGTGTCAACAAGTGGCAAACTTTAATTTATTTATACACTTATGATCGGATTTCACGGAGAATATGAATCAACGGTAGACGCAAAAGGGCGTTTTCTGCTACCTGGCGGACTGAAAAAGCAGTTGCCAGAAGGAGAAGGCCGTTTTATTCTAAGCCGTGGTTTCGAAAAATGCCTCACGTTGTATCCGATTAAAAGTTGGGAAATAATAATTGCCAAGATAAGCCAGTTGAATGATTTTGATCCAAAAGTACGAGAATTCAGGCGTCAGTTTTTAGGTGGAGCCACAGAAGTTGAATTGGATGGAGCAGGGAGGATGTTATTGCCTGCTTCGCTGAAAGAATTTGCTGGCTTGCAAAAAGACATTGTTTTGGCAGCGGCTTTAGATCGTTTTGAGATTTGGGATGCAACTAAGTACAAACAGCTCTTTGAGAATTTTTCACCTGAGGCATTTAGTAGCCTAGCGCAGGAAGTAATGGCGGAAGCAGAAAAAAAATCAACGCAATTGTAAAATGGGAAAACAATCTCCAGTTGATAACCCCCATTCTACATTAAAGGCCGATGATTATCATATTCCGGTATTGTTCAATGAGTCATTGGAAGGATTGGCTATTCAACCAAATGGAATTTATGTGGATTGCACTTTTGGCGGAGGTGGACATAGCGGCGGTATTTTAAATAAGCTAGATAAAAAAGGTCGTTTGATTGCATTTGATCAAGATGCTGATGCCGAAAGAAATTTACCAAAAGATGAACGGGTATTGTTTATACCCCAAAACTTTCGCTACATCCATCGCTTTTTGCGTTTACATGGAATTGATCAGGTAGATGGAGTATTGGCAGATTTAGGAGTAAGCAGTCATCAATTCGACGAAGGAGACCGTGGTTTTTCGATTCGTTTTGCTGGTCCTATGGATATGCGAATGGATCAACGTCAAACAACTACTGCAGCTACTATTGTTAAAACCTATTCGGAGCAACAATTGCACAAAATTTTTGAACAATTTGGCGAAGTAACCAATTCTAAAACTTTGGCAAAACACATTGTTCAACAAAGAATGCATTTGCCTTTTTCTACAATAGAGCAATTTAAAGCAATGATTAGCCCTGTTGTAAAAGGCAATCCGAATAAATATTTGGCGCAAGTGTTTCAGGCATTAAGAATAGAAGTTAATGACGAAATGGGAGCGCTGAAAACACTTTTAGAGCAATTAACACTTGTTTTAAAACCTGGAGGAAGAGCCGCTATCATTACATTTCATTCGATAGAAGATAGAATGGTGAAAAATTTTTTTAAGCAAGGAAGTTTTGAAGAAGTAGCAGAAAATCCTTTTGAAATGAATAAAAAGGAAAATCTTTTTCATGTGATAAATAAAAAGCCAATCATGGCTGGAGAAATTGAATTGAAACAGAATAAACGAAGCAGAAGTGCCAAGTTGAGAGTAGCAGAGAGAATCTGAATTTGGGTGCTAATGATGGAATTGAATATCAATTGTAAAGTGTAAAAATAACCCGGTGACCGAAAACAAAACACCACAAAAAAATCCACTGAAAGCCTTGCTCAATTATGAGTGGGTTTTAAAGAATATCTCTTTTTTTCTATTCCTATCATTATTGGCGGTACTCTATATCGCAAATGGTCATTTGGCTGATAGAACAATTAGACAAATCAATTCAATTAACAACGATTTGAAAGAATTGCAATATGTATACAAAACGTTGAAAAGCGAAGTAATGTATAAAACAGAAGAGGCGCAGATTGTAAAAGCTGCCGAACCCCTTGGATTAAAAGTGAGCAAAGACATGCCAGAACGGATTAAAAATAATTAATGGAAGTAAAACGCGATATATTATGGAGAGTGTACCTCAGTTATATACTGGTGGTAATTGCTTGTATCGCCATTATTGGAAAAGCTGTATACATTCAACAATTTGAAGGTGCTAAGTGGAGAAGTATGAGTGATAGTTTGCACCAACGCATTGATGAAATTGAAGCAGAGCGCGGTACCATTTATAGCGAAGACGGACAGATGTTGAGTACCAGCATACCTCAATTTGATATCTATATGGATTTTCGTGTAGCTGCTCTAAGAGAAAAAAATGGATTGAGGTTTAGAGAGAATATCGATTCGTTGAGTATTTGTTTGGCCAATTTATTTAAAGATCAAACTGCTGCTGAGTATAAAACCATTTTACAACAAGGATATAAAGCAGCAGAAAGTTATTTTCTTTTAAAGAAAAAAATCTCTTTTAGAGAATATGATGAGCTAAGAAGATTTCCATTATTCAAATTAGGAAGGTACAAGAGTGGATTGATTGCCAATGAAAGAACCATTCGACTAAATCCATACAAAATGTTGGCATTCAGAACAATTGGATTAGCCCGAGATTCCAATAAAGTTGGTTTAGAAAAAACTTATGACAGCTTGTTGAAAGGTAGAAATGGCAAGCAAACTGTTCGGTCTATTGCTGGTGGAGTTGGAGTTCCTGTTGATGATACTTATTTAATTGAACCTGAAACCGGAAAAGACATTGTAAGTACAATCGATGTATTCATTCAGGATATAACGGAGTCTGCTTTAATGAAAATGATGGTTAAAAATGACGCAGATCACGGATGTGCTATAGTAATTGAAACCAAAACTGGTAAGGTAAAAGCCATTGCTAATTTGGGTAAAAGAAGTGCAGGCGTTTATTGGGAAGATTTGAATTATGCCATAAGCCCTAGCGAACCTGGTTCTACTTTTAAGTTGGCTACAATGATGGCATTGTTGGAAGACAAAAAAGTAGCACTCAATCAACTTATTACATTAGAGCATGGTGCTTGGAAAATTGCAGGTCAAACAGTATATGATTCTGAAGTGCATAAAGAAAATGAAGTAACTGTAAAACATGCTTTTGAATTGAGTTCTAATGTTGCAATGGCAAAGATGGCTGTAACGCATTATGGTTCAAAACCCCAATTGTTTTTAAAGCATTTGAATAAAATGCGCATGGATACGGTTACAGGTATAGACTTAGTTGGAGAAAGAAGTCCTGTAATATATAAGCCGGGAGGTAAATATTGGGGCCCTACTACATTGCCATGGATGGCTTTTGGTTATAACCTTTCAATAAGCCCATTACAAACTGCCATGTTGTACAATGCCATCGCCAATAACGGTGTAATGTTAAAGCCATATTTAGTAAGTAGCGTAAAAGAAGAAGGCATTTTATTGAAAGAATTTTTACCAAAAGTGTTGGATCCTAAAATTTGTAGTGATGCAACATTGGCTCAATTAAAATCTTGTTTAGAAGGGGTATGTATAGAGGGCACTGCGAGAGAATTGTTTAAAACTGCTCCCTATAAAGTTGCTGGTAAAACAGGAACAGCATTGGTTGCTGATGGCAATAAAGGGTATGCATCTAAAATATATCAATCTTCTTTTGCTGGCTATTTTCCAGCTGAGAATCCCCAGTATACTTGCATTGTAGTAATCAAGAATAAACCATTTGCACCTGTATTTTATGGTGCATCAGTAGCCGGTCCAGTGTTTAGGGAGATTGCAGACCGACTTTATAGTACTTATACCAGAGGTATAAAATCAACTATTGCAGCGAATAAAAAATCAGATAGTATTTCTTATCAATATGCTGGATATAAATCGGATATCGCTTATTTATCCAATCAATTGAAGTTGAAATACCAAGATTCAACTGGAAGGGCCGATCAATGGAGCAGTATTCAAAATACCAATGCAACACTGGTATTGCAGAGAAGGCCGATTGATGATAAATCAATGCCCATTTTAAAAGGGATGGGTTTAAAGGATGCATTGTTTCTATGTGAAGAAATGGGTTTATCTGTAAGTGTAAAAGGAAAGGGAAAAGTAGAAGAACAATCGATTATGCCGGGTCAGTTTATTGTAAAAGGGCAACAAATATTTTTATCACTCAATTAAGTATTTGAGCAACATGAAAACCATACATACTTTAATCAACTCAATTCAAACAATAAAACTGATTGGAGATCTGTCTACTTCAGTTATTGGAATTGAGATTGATTCTCGCAAAGTGGTAGTTGGTTCTATATTTGTTGCCATCAATGGCGTACAATCAGATGGTCATTTATTTATTAATAAAGCCATTGAGTCGGGTGCTGTTGCAATTGTATGTGAATCTTTACCAGAAGAGCTGATCAATGGAGTAGCTTATATCCAAGTTGCTAATTCTTCGGAAGCAGTAGCACTAATGGCGGCTTCTTTTTATAATCATCCTTCTTCGCTTATTAAATTAGTGGGCGTAACTGGTACAAATGGAAAAACCACTATTGCTACCCTCTTGTTTAAATTATTCCGTCAATTGGGTTATACCTGTGGACTAATCAGTACGGTTCAAAATCAAATCAATGATCTAGTAATTCCTGCAACCCATACTACACCTGATGTAATCAGTTTAAATGCTTTATTGCAAAGAATGGTGAATGAAGGATGTACACATGTTTTTATGGAATGCAGCAGTCATGCAATTCATCAACATAGAATTACCGGACTTTCATTTGCAGGAGCCATTTTTAGTAATATCACACATGATCATTTAGATTACCACAAAACCTTTGAAGAATATATTCGCGTAAAGAAAAGTTTTTTTGATCATCTTTCTTCATCGGCATTTGCTATTTCAAATGCAGATGATAAAAGGGGTGAAGTAGTACTGCAAAATACGAAAGCCAATAAATATTTATACAGTTTAAAAACTTTAGCTGCATTTAAGGGAAAAATTTTAGAAAATGCCTTAACTGGTTTGGTCATGTTGGTAAATGAACAAGAAGTTCATTTTAGATTGATTGGAGAATTTAATGCGTATAATCTTTTAGCTGTTTACGGAGCTGCCATTTGTTTGGGAGAAGAAAGCAATAGGGTTTTAACTGCGTTGACTTTATTAACTGGTGCAGAAGGAAGATTTGATTATATCATTAGCAATAACGGGGTGATTGGAATTGTGGATTATGCGCATACCCCCGATGCTTTAGAAAATGTGCTAACAACTATTAAAAAGTTAAGAAAAGGTCATGAGCAAATTATTACAGTAGTTGGCTGCGGCGGTGATAGAGATAAAACCAAAAGACCCATTATGGCTCAATCTGCTTGTGATTTAAGTGATCGTGTAATTCTTACAAGTGATAACCCAAGAACAGAAGATCCTTTAGCTATTTTAAAAGATATGGAAACAGGGTTAACCAGTTCTGCAAAAAGAAAATACATCACTATTGAAGATAGAAAGGAAGCAATTGTTGCTGCAGTAAATTTTGCCAAGTCCGAAGATATTGTTTTAGTTGCTGGCAAAGGGCATGAAAAATATCAGGAAATCAATGGTGTAAAATATCCTTTTGATGATAAGCAATTATTATTAGAAGCTTTTGGAAAAATCAATACAACTTCAAATATTCAATAACCATGCTGTATCAATTATTTAATTGGCTAAAACAACATTTTGATATACCAGGTGCAGGTGTTTTTCAATTCCTCACTTTTAGGATTGCAATGGCTATTTTATTATCACTGGTGATTGCAACAGTATATGGAAAACGAATTATTTCGTTTTTACAAAAAAAACAAATTGGAGAATCTGTTAGAGAATTGGGTTTACAAGGCGAGCAGCAGAAGAAGGGTACACCTACCATGGGAGGCATCATTATTTTATTGAGTATTTTAATTCCCACAATATTATTTGCCAATCTAGATAAAGTATATATCCGATTGATGATCCTTTGTACAGTATGGTTGGGCATTATTGGGTTTTTGGATGATTTGTTTAAAATCAGAGCAAGAAAAGCGGCTCTTCAAGCAGGGCAATTGTATAAAAAGAAAGACAGCGACGGATTAGCGGGTATTTCAAAAATAATCGGACAGGTTGGCTTAGGGATAATCATTGGCGTTACATTGTATTTTAGTAATGCAGTTACTGTTGAAAGAGAAATTATTGGATCGGAAAGAAAAATTGCGTTGCTTCAAAAAGGCGAAAGATTTGCAAAAGACACAGCGATCATTGTTCGTCAAATGGATGGGATTGAAAGAAGTTTTGTAAAAGTAAAAACACCTATAACTACTATTCCCTTTGTTAAAAATCATGAGTTTAATTATAGTAAACTCATCAGTTGGATGGGCGAAGGGGCAGAAAAATATACTTGGATAGTTTATATATTAATTGTTACACTCATTATTACTGCCGTAAGTAATGGAGCCAATCTTACCGATGGTTTGGATGGTCTTGCAGCTGGAGTAAGTGCTATCATAGGCGCAGGCTTACTCATTTTTATTTATGTGAGTGGTAATTATAAGTTTGCCGATTACCTCAATATCATGTACATACCCAATTTGGGAGAGTTGTCCATTTTTGCAGGCGCATTTGTTGGAGCATGTATTGGATTCTTGTGGTACAATGCTTACCCTGCTCAAGTTTTCATGGGCGACACAGGCAGCTTGGCTCTAGGTGGCATCATTGCTTCACTTGCAATTATTGTAAGAAAAGAATGGTTGATTCCTATTTTTTGTGGAGTTTTTTTAGTGGAGAATTTAAGTGTGATGATTCAAGTTGGGTATTTTAAATACACCAAGAAAAAATATGGCGAAGGGAAACGTGTATTGCTGATGAGTCCTTTGCACCATCATTATCAAAAGAAAGGATTTCACGAAAGTAAGATTGCAGTTAGGTTTTGGATTGTTACCGTTTTATTAGTGGTATTATCAATTATTACTTTAAAAATAAGATAAGGTCTTTTGAGTAAACATATAGTCATATTAGGTGGAGGAGAAAGTGGAGTAGGTGCTGCATTGTTGGCAAAGCAGCAAGGCTATGCTGTTTTCTTAAGTGACGGCGGAAAATTAAAAGATAAGTATAAAAAAGAATTGGCAATAGCGGGAATTGACTTTGAAGAAGGTGGGCATAGTTCTGATATCGTATTGCAAGCAGATGAAGTAGTGAAAAGCCCTGGAATACCTGAAAACAATGAATTGGTGAAAGCCATCCGATTAAAAGGCATTGCGGTGATCAGCGAAATAGAATTGGCGTACCGTTTTAAAGGAGACAGTAAAATTATAGCAATAACAGGAAGTAATGGAAAAAGCACAACCACTTCTTTGATTTATCATATATGCGAAACAGCAGGATTGGATTGTGCTTTGGTAGGCAATATTGGTTACTCTTTTGCAAAACAAGTTGCAGAGGATCCCAAAGAATGGTATATCGCTGAAATCAGTTCTTTTCAGTTGGATGATATTAAAACATTTAAAGCCGATGTAGCCATTTTATTAAATATTACCGAAGATCACTTAGATCGATATGAATACAAATTTGAAAATTATATCAATAGTAAGTTTAGAATTATAGAAAATCAAACAATCAATGATTTTTTCATCTATTGCGACGATGATGAAATTATCACCCAAAAACTCCCATTACTAACCATTCATACTAACCCATTACCATTCTCTATGAAACACGAAGTAAAAAAAGGCGGCTACATCAAGGGCGATCAAATGATGCTAAGAATCCAAGAAGAAAGAGTAAGCATGAGTATTTATGACTTTGCTCTTAAAGGCAAGCACAATCAGTACAACACTATGGCTGCAGGAATAGCTGCTACAACTATCGGTATCCGAAAGGAAAAAATCAGAGAAGCAGTTAACAATTTTCACAACCTCGAACATCGAATGGAATTTGTTGCCATGGTAAGGGGTATTGAGTTTATCAACGATAGCAAAGCCACCAATGTTAACAGCACTTGGTATGCTTTGGAAAGTATGAACAAGCCTACTGTGTTGATATTAGGCGGCACCGATAAGGGCAATGACTATTCATTAATTGCAGACTTAGTAAAAGATAAAGTAAAAGCAATTATTTGTATGGGCATAGACAATAAAAAAATTATTGAAACTTTCAAAGGGTTAGTTCCTGTTATCATTGAAACAGATTCGGCAAAGAAAGCAGTAAATGCGGCTTTTAGATCTGCCGATAAGGATGATGTAGTGTTGTTAAGCCCTGCATGCGCCAGTTTTGATTTGTTTAAAAATTATGAAGATAGAGGCAAACAATTTAAAGAAGCGGTAAAAGAATTATAGTATGCCTGAAATCAATGATACATTGTTTTCGCAAATTCCTACTGTTGAAGGAATGCGAAGCCAACTAATAGAAAGAACAAGGGGAGATAAATATATATGGGGTATTGTGGTACTACTCTCATTGGTTTCTATTTTAGTTGTATACAGTGCAACCGGATCGCTTGCATATAAAATGTATAAAGGGAACGCTAATATTTATCTCTTTAAGCAGTTGGCGTTTACCATCATTGGTTTATTGGTGATATATTTTTTACATAGAGTTAATTATTCTTTCTTTTCTAAAGTGGCAACAATACTTTTTTTAATTTCTGTTCCACTATTATTATATACTTTATTTTTTGGAGCTAAAATTAATGATGGAAGTAGGTGGATCAAATTGCCTATTATCAACCTGACTATTCAAACCAGTGATTTTGCCAAATTGGCCCTGTTTATGTACATATCAAAAATGTTGAGTAAAAAGCAGGAAGTAATCAAAGATTTTAAAAAAGGGTTTATTCCTATTGTTACTCCTGTATTAATTATTTGCGCTTTGATTATGCCTGCAAACTTGTCCAATGCATTGTTGACAGGCGCAACATCTCTATTGTTGATGTTCATTGGTAGAGTGAGTATGAAACATATATTGCTTACTGTATTCATTGCAATGATTCCTGTTACTTTTATTATTGCAGTTGCTATGCTAACCTATGATGGTAAAGTAAAGGATGATATTACTAAGCCAATTGCTGCAGAGAAAATGAAATCGGTTGGAAGATTTGGCACTTGGGTTAAAAGAGTGCAAGACTTTATGTATGCAAATGATTCGGAAACGCCATATCAAGTGCAGCAAGCAAAGATTGCCATTTCTAATGGAAGTATATTATTTGGTCTAGGACCCGGCAATAGCCAACAAAGAAATTTCTTGCCACAAGCCTATAACGACTTTATTTATTCCATCATTATAGAGGAGTATGGATTATTGGGTGGGGTATTTATGGTTTTCATCTACTTGATTTTCTTATTTAGGTGTATTAAAATATTTCGACGATGTCCCTATGCTTTTGGAGCGTTTTTGGCCCTGGGATTGAGTTTTACATTGGTTATTCAAGCAGTTGCTAATATGGCTGTAAATGTAAATCTTGTTCCAGTAACTGGAGTAACACTTCCATTGGTAAGTATGGGGGGTAGTTCTTTTCTGTTTACTTGTGCAGCAATAGGAATTGTATTAAGTGTTGCCAGAAATGTTGAACAGTTAGAAGGAAAAGCGGAAGCCATTGGTAACGTAGATAAATCAGTTTCAGTTCCACAATAAAAAACAATAACCCATAAAAGGTAAACAGTAAAAAAATTGAGTAAAAAATTTATCATAGCAGGAGGTGGAACTGGAGGACATATTTTCCCAGCCATTGCCATTGCAAATGCAATCAAAGACATCATGCCAAATGCGGAGTTTTTGTTTGTAGGTGCAAAAGGTAAAATGGAAATGGAAAAAGTACCTAAAGCGGGCTATGCAATTGTGGGATTAGATATAGCAGGGTTTAATAGAACTTCCTTGTTGAAAAACATCAACCTCCCATTTAAATTGTTGTTGAGTTTTATTCAAGTCTTTAATATTTTTAGAAAGTTTAAACCAGATGCGGTTATTGGAGTAGGTGGCTATTCCTCTTTTCCGGTATTGCGTTTTGCACAAACCCATGGAATTAAAACCTTTATTCATGAGAGCAATTCTTTTGCAGGTAAATCCAATATACTTCTAGGTAAAAAAGCCACAAGAATTTTTGTAGCTACAAAAGGGATGGAATCTTTTTTCCCAGAAGAAAAAATATTGATTAGCGGAAATCCAATTCGAAAGTTGATTGCCGAATGTGCTATTACAAAGGAAAATGCGAGTGCTTTTTTTGGATTGGATGCCTCCAAAAAAACAATTTTAGTAGTTGGAGGAAGTTTAGGGGCAAAATCCATTAATGAAGCATTGTTAAACGGGTTGCTGTTGTTTGAACAACAAGACATTCAACTGATTTGGCAAACGGGAAAGGTAAATGCTGCAAAGTATCATGAAGCAGCAAAAGGGAAAAGCAATATTTGGATAAATGATTTTATTCAAGAAATGGAATTTGGATATGCGGCAGCTGATCTAGTTATTAGTAGGGCAGGTGCAATGGCAGTTACAGAACTTTCTGTTGCTGGTAAGCCTGCCGTTTTAGTGCCCTTTCCATTAGCGGCAGAAGACCATCAAACAGCCAATGCTTTACAATTGGTAAATGAAGAGGCCGCTATGATTGTTAGAGATGCTGAAGCCAATACAGATCTAGTTCAAACAGTTATTGATTTAGTGAAGAACGAAGAAAAATTAAATCGATTAAAGCATAATATTAAAAAACTGGCAAAACTGGATGCCGATCAAATAATTGCTCAAGAAATTTTGAAAATAGTTGCATGAATCAAATAACAACCATTAATAAAATTTATTTCATTGGCATTGGCGGCATCGGCATGAGCGCACTTGCAAGGTATTTTTTATCGAAAGGTGTTGAAGTGAGTGGATATGATAAAACGGCAACTGTACTTACTTCAACTTTAGAAAAAGAAGGTATTCCCATTCATTACATAGAAGATATTTCATTAGCGCCTAAAGAGGTAGATGCAGTTGTTTATACACCAGCAATCCCGGCTAGTAATATTGAACTAATATACTATCAAACAAACGGCTTTCCGGTAGTTAAACGCAGCGATATACTTCAATGGATTACGCAACATTCATTTAATATTTGTGTTGCAGGTACTCATGGTAAAACTACGGTTACTTCAATGGCAGCTCATATTTTGCGGCATGCCGAATATGGTTGTAATGCTTTTTTAGGTGGGATTGCAGCCAATTACAACACCAATTTTTGGAGCCATGAAAGAAATGTAGTTGTAGTGGAAGCGGATGAATATGATAGGAGTTTTTTAAAGTTGTTTCCTGATATTGCTGTTATTACTTCTATGGATGCAGATCATTTAGATATTTATGGAACAGCAGAAGAAGTAGAAAATGCATTTATTCAATTTTCGCAAAAATTAAAACCAGGCGGTTGCTTAATTACCAAATATGGGTTAAGTAAATCTGCGGAATTAAAAGCGGCCCATCATTTTTCGTATGATTACCAAAATCAATTGGCAGATATTAGTATTAATGATTTAAAAGTACTAGATGGCAGCTATTATTTTAATGTTAAAGGACCTAGCTGGAACTTAGATCATATGGTACTAAATATGGGTGGGCTACACAATATTGATAATATCCTTGCGGCAATTACTGTTGCAAAACAACTGGGAATTGAAGACCATAAAATAAGGGCTGCTGTTGCTGATTTCAAAGGGGTAAGAAGAAGATTTGAATATGCTTTGAAGACCAATCAACATGTTTTGATTGATGATTACGCACATCATCCGGAGGAGCTGAATGCATTGATTACAGGTGTTAGAAGTATTTTTCCCAATGAGCAATTAACCATTGTTTTTCAACCACATTTGTTTAGTAGAACCAAAGACCAAGCCGATGCATTTGCAAAAAGTTTAGATCAGGCAGATCAAGTATTGCTTTTACCCATTTATCCAGCCAGGGAGTTGCCGATGGAAGGTGTTACCAGTGAGCTGTTAATCGGTAAAATGAATCTTACCAATAAACAAGTAATTGATAAGGCCGAATTAATTGAATGGGTAAAAAAGCATCAGCCAACATTGTTGGTGATGGCAGGAGCAGGTGATATTGATACATTGGTACAGCCAATAAAAACAGTTTTAGAAAATAATTGATGAAAAAACCGATCAACTGGAAAAAAATATGGTGGACTTCATGCTGGATTATCTTCAGTATTGGGTTGATTGTATTATTTGGTGCTTCTATTCAAAGGAAAAACAATCAAAAATGCAGTGCCATTAAAATTGAAATAACAGGTGCAGAAAAGCATATGTTTATTGATGAGAAAGATGTTTTGGATTTGCTGTTGGTGAATGGGCCCATTGAAGGCACAATGATTCATTCTCTTTCACTGAGAAAAATGGAGACTTTGGTAGAACAAGATAAATGGGTTAAAAATGCAGAAATGTTTTTTGACAACAATCAAGTACTCCAAATTAATATTGAAGAAAGGCAACCTGTTGCTCGACTGTTTCAAACAGATGGGAATTCTTTTTATTTGGATACAGCAGCAGTAATGTTGCCCTTGAGTAATAAATTAAGTGTTCGGGTTCCTGTTTTTACCGGATTTAAAAAAGAATTGATTGGTGATACACCATTGATTCGCGAAATGATTGACCTGTCTACATACATTGGAGCAGATTCTTTTTTTAATGCACAAATAGCACAAATAGATATTCGTGAGGATAAAAGGTTTGAATTAATTCCATTGATTGGCGACCATCGGATTGTTTTTGGTGATGCTTCGGAGTTAACTATTAAATTCAAAAAACTAAAAGCATTTTACAAAACTGCTTGGCTTCAAAATGGGATGAATACCTATGAAATCCTCGATTTGCAATATAAAAATCAACTGGTAGCGGTAAAAAAAGGGATGGCAAAAGCAGCAGCAGACTCTGCAGCAGCAATGCGTTTATTAAAAAACGGAGCAATGTTTCCGTCTTTAACGGATTCTGTAGCTCCTAAAAAAATTGACACAACTGCAGTTAAACTGTTAGGCGCTTCCCCAAAAAAGGCAAACACTGCCACTAAAGTTGCTAATAGTTCTGTAAAGTTGAGTAGTAAAAAAAGTAAAAAAGACAAGAAAAAAAGCAAAGACAAAAAACAATAATACCATTCAAAAACCGTTAAGAACTTAAATACATACCCTTATGAATCACAATGAAGCACCTATCATTGTTGGTCTGGACATCGGAACCACAAAAATTGCAGCAATTGCCGGTCGGAAAAACGAATTTGGCAAATTAGAAATCTTGGGCTTTGGCCGTGCCAATAGCAATGGAGTTCAACATGGCCAAGTGTTGAACATAGACCAAACCATTAAAGCCATTCAAGCTGCGTTAGAAAATTGCGCGCAAAGCAACCCAGACTTAGAAATTTCTGAAGTATACGTAGGAATAGCTGGCCATCACATTAAAAGCTTACAAACCCGAGGTGATATTGTGCGTCAAGACCCTGATATTGAAATCCAAAGTTGGGAGATTGATCAATTATTGAATAATCAGCGTAAAACTTTTATACCTGCAGGCGATCAAATTATTGATGTGATATCGCAAGATTTTCATGTTGATAGTATTCAAAACATCAAGGATCCGGTAGGATACAATGGTGTAAAAGTGGGAGCCAATTTTCACATCATTACCGGAGATAGAAATGCAATACGCAATATACATAGAGCAGTAGATAGAAGCGGACTAAAAACCAAAGACTTGGTATTACAACCATTGGCTTCTGCAAGTGCTGTGATGAGCGATATTGATATGGAAGCTGGGGTAGCTATTTTAGATATTGGTGGTGGAACCAGCGATTTAGCCGTTTTCTATGAAGGTATTTTAAAACATACTGCTGTTATACCTTTTGGTGGTGAAAATATTACCAATGATATCCGAATGGGATTGGGCGTGTTAAAAAGCCAAGCAGAAGCGATGAAAGTACAGTTTGGTAGTGCATTGGCCGATGAAGCAAAAGCAAATGCCTATATCACCATCCCTGGTTTAAAAGGTATGCCAGCAAAAGAAATCAGTGTTAAAAATTTAGCTGCAATCATACAAGCTAGAATGGGTGAAATTTTGGATTTTGTAACCTATCATTTAAAGCAAGTTGGTTTAGATCATCGTGCATTGAATGGAGGAATCATTTTAACTGGTGGTGGATCTCAGTTAAAGCACTTAATTCAATTAACTGAATATACAACAGGTTTAAATGCAAGAATCGGATTACCAAACGAACACCTTGCTGCCAATCATATTGATGAATTGAAGAAACCAATGTATGCAACATGTATTGGTTTGATTTTAAAAGGATACAACGACTACGATCATAAGTACAAAGAATTCAATGAGAAATTTGTGAAAGTGTCTGTACCAGCTGGTTTAACCAAGCAAGTTGAAACGCAAAACGAAGAACCCATATTGCCTGTTTCTACGGTTGATGTAACCATCAGAAAAGAGCGTTTCTGGGATAAGTTTAAAAACAATTTAATTGATTTATTTAAAGAAGAAGAAGACCAAGTAATTGGTTAAAAATTACAAGTTATCCGTTAATAAAATAAATATTAGTACCCATCCGTTTCTAATATACTAACCCTAAAACAACTCTATGATTCATTTTGATCTTCCCAAGCAAAAATCATCCATTATTAAGGTATTGGGTGTTGGAGGCGGAGGGAGCAATGCTGTAAACTTCATGTTTGCTCAGGATATTGAAGGCGTTGATTTCATCATTTGCAATACCGACGCTAAAGCAATAGAACAAAGTAAAATTCCCAATAAAATTCAACTAGGGCCCCATCTTACCCAAGGGCTAGGTGCAGGCGCTAATCCAGAAGTTGGAAAGAAAGCAACTGAAGAATCTTTAGAAGAAATCAAAAGAATTTTGGAAGTAAATACCAAAATGGCTTTCATTACTGTTGGTATGGGTGGAGGAACAGGAACCGGTGGAGCACCTATTATTGCACAAATCTGTAAAGAATTGGGAATTCTTACAGTAGGTATCGTAACCACACCTTTTGGTTTTGAAGGGCCAAGAAGATTAAAGCAAGCCGAAGAAGGAATTGCAGCATTAAAACCTTATGTAGATACCTTATTGGTTATCAGTAATGATAAACTCAGAATGCAATATGGTAATTTGAAAATGAAAGAAGCATTTTCGAAAGCAGATAATGTATTAGCAACTGCTGCAAAATGTATTACCGATGTCATTAATAGTCGTGGACATATCATTGTAGACTTTGCTGATGTATGCACTGTAATGAAAAATGGAGGTGTTGCCATTTTAGGAAAAGCAGAAGTTGAAGGAGAGAATAGAGCACAAATGGCAATAGAAGAAGCATTGAATTCTCCTTTGTTAAATGATAGTGATATTAAAGGTGCAAAATGGATCTTGATTAATATCAATAGTGCAGAAGGTGAACATGAATGCACTATGGATGAATTGGAGATTATCAATAACCATTTACGCATGCAAGCCGGAGAAGATACGGATGTGATTGTGGGTATGGGGTACGACCCAACATTGGATAAAAAAATTGGCATCACTTTAATTGCTACTGGTTTTGAACACAAAGATCCTTTTGCAAAACCACAAGCCATCAAAGCATCTCAAGTTAAGCCAGAAAAAGAAGTGGTTACTTTAGATATGAATGTATTGGAGCAAATACCGGCTACAGTAAATATAGCGCCAGTTCAACCTGTTGCTCCAGTTCATCCGTTGGAAGAAGTTAGCGCTCCTCTTCAGTCGGATGTTCATGTGTTTGATCCAATGGAGGAATTAACACCAACCATGCAAGCGCCTATGATGGAACTTGCTTCAATGGAAGAAATCAGTCATCATCAAATTGAAGAAAGGGAATCATTGGTTTTACAATTTGAATTAAGTACTGAAATTACTGAACCAGTTGTTGCACCAACTATTGAAGAAACAATTAATCAAGTTGACCATCAAATTGTAGCCGAAATAGTTGAAGCCCACTTAGATTTTCAAATAAATGATCAACCTTCGTTGGCAGTTCCAACAGGATTAATGAGCAAACCATCCAATATTTATGCAGATGAAGCTCCTGTTGAACCTGTTGCAGTAACTGTTATTGCGCCTGCTCAATTCATTGCTCCTGTTACGGCGCCAACTGCTGTTACGGTGGCAACTCCTGTCATGGCGCCAACTCCTGTTGAAATGCCAATTGTTGAAGAAAATCTATTCGACATGCAACTGGTTGAAAAATCAGCAGAAATGATGCAGCAAGCACAGTCAGTTCCAGAGCAATCAGCATATACTGATGATGGATTCATGGATGATATAGAAGAACAAAAAAGAAGGGCAGCAGAAAGAATTCAAAAATTGAGGAATCTTTCATTCAATATGAATAATTCAACAGATACAAGCGGAGAATTTGATGCTGTTCCGGCTTATATCAGAAGAAATATGGAATTATTTGGCAACACCCTTACTTCTGTAGAGAATTTTTATAGCAAGTATACTGTTGGCAAAGATGAAAATGACCAAACGCAAATATCTTCTATCAATAAATTTTTTGATGGTAAGAAACCAGACTAACCCAGAGTCTCTATAGATCTGTTTTAATTGTGATTTAAATGAAAACCTTTCCGGTATGCTGGGAAGGTTTTTTTATTCAACTTTTTATGTTCTACCTTGTTATTATAAAAAACACAAAATGCCCACAGTATTAATCACAGGAGGTACAGGAACCGTAGGCAAAAGGCTTACCCAATTACTAATTGAAAAGGGCTATGATGTAAATATTCTTTCAAGATCTCATTCAAAACCAATCCATGGAATTAATAAGGATAGGGAGGATACTATTGCTTTAGAAAACAATGCTCATGGAAAGCTTGCTTATTATAAATGGGATTTAGCCAATCAATACATAGACCCTGCTGCAATTGGTTCTGCTGATTTTATTGTTCATTTGGCAGGAGCGGGGGTAGCCGACAAGCGCTGGACTGAAGCGAGAAAAAAAGAAATTGCCAATAGCAGAACCCAAAGCAGTGCATTAATTGTATCGGCATTAAAAGAAAATCCAAATCATGTAAAAGCAGTTATAAGTGCATCTGCTATTGGTTGGTATGGACCGGATGGTTCCAATACAACAGCAAAGAAATTTGTTGAAACTGATTTGCATTGCCATGATTTTCTTGGCGAAACTTGCCGAGTTTGGGAAGCAAGTATTGAGCCTGTTACTCAGTTAAATAAAAGACTGGTGATTTTAAGAACTGGCATTGTTTTAAGCAATGAAGGAGGTGCTTTGGTTGAATTTAAGAAACCTCTTTTGTTTAAAACAGCTGCTATTCTTGGAAACGGCAAGCAAATCATTAGCTGGATTCATATAGATGATTTGTGTAATCAATATATATATGCAATAGAAAATCAAGCCATGAATGGGGTTTATAATGCTGTTGCCCCCATTCCGGTAACTAATGCAATTCTAACCAAAGCATTGGCAAGAAAAGTTTGCGGTTCATTTTTTATCACAATAAACATTCCAGCCTTCATGCTAAAAATATTACTTGGTGAAATGAGCATTGAAATTTTAAAAAGCACAACAGTGTCTTCTAATAAAATCGAAACTGCCGGTTTCCATTTCAAGTTCCCTGATATCAATAAAGCAGTTGATGAACTAGTTGGTTAAAAAATTATACAATATCTCTTTTATTGTTAACCCTATAACATATCATCCAAATAATTGCAGTAAAAGCAATGGTTAATAGTACTTGTTGAGGCACTAAACTCAGTTGCAATTCATAATCGGCTTTGGCTGCTGCTCCAAAGGTTCTTTGTAAGGCCGGTTTGACAATTAGGTTGTTCGACATGCGAATGGGTAAGAATCTATCGATAGGAATTTTTTTCCATTTTAATAACCCTACTGCAATGTTTTCTAAAATGACATAATAAAATAGAAATATGCCTAAAGCGATAAACGCTTTCTTTACTAGATATCCCAATATAAAAGCAATAGACAGTTGTGCAAAAGTTTGCAAGAAAAATAAGGGAATATACTCCAATTGCTCTGCCCATCTTCCCCAACTAATACTGTCTGCATAAATTCCGAAACCTATAGCAACAACTATATATACAAGCGTTACTATAGAGGAAATAATGCTTACATCCACAAGCTTGCTATTGATAAATTGGGTTCGACTCCAACCATCAATAATATTTTGCCGATGTGTTCTATAATTGTATTCATTGGTAACCAACATAATTACTAGAATTGCAGGAAGCAAAACAAAAAAGGACGACAAATAGGCCACTGAATGCCAGGTTTCAGGAAATGCAAATGGATTGCCCAAAACCATTTTAGCCACCTGATTTACCATGTCTTTGCCACTGATCACTTCCATATAGCCATAATACACCATGCTATTAATTCCTGGATAAGTAAGCATTACGATAATCAACATTCCCCAAAAAGCAGGATATTTTTTTATTTTAAGCCATTCTATATTAATCAAGTTTTTCATGTATTTGTGTTTATTTTTTTTGGCCCATCCGAATGAACCCCAAAAATCGTTACTATAATTTTTAATCGTTGGTTAGTTCAAAAAATTTGGACTCCAAACTTTTTTTCTTGCTAAGTAACAATTGTAATGTGATGCCGTTATTAAAACAATGGCTGTTAATCATTTCCAAATTGGATCTGCCAATAGGATAATGTATTTGTATTCGATCATTTTCTTCTTTAATGGAGGTAAAACCTCCCATATTAGCAATACACTTTTTTAATTGCTCCATATTGGCTGCAGCAACTTCTACAATATCCTCATTAGATAATACTTCGTCTACAGGGCCTGAAGTTAGTAGCGTACCCTTTTTTAAAATGGCTACATGGGTACAAATTTTTTCAACTTCATCTAATAAATGGCTGGCAATGATAATTGTGATTCCTTTCTGGGCCAAAGACTTTATAAGCTCCCTGATTTCTGCAATACCTACTGGATCCAAGCCATTTGTGGGCTCATCCAATAACAGTACTTCTGGATTTCCCATCAAAGCAGCTCCAATAGCTAGTCTTTGTTTCATGCCCAAACTATATGCACTGAATTTACTGTTTTTTCTTTCGGTTAATTTTACAATTTCTAATACTTCATCAATAGCTGCATCGTTGCCTCTTCCGCTAATGGCTTGTGTTACTTTTAAATTATCAACTGCTGATAAATAATGATAAAAGTTTGGGGTTTCTAAAAGAGAACCAATTCTTTTTCTTTCTTCATGCGAATTGGGTAATCCAAACCAACTGTACGATCCCGTATCTGCTTTTAAAATGTCTAAAACAATACTCATCATGGTTGTTTTACCACTTCCATTTGGTCCAAGAATTCCAAATACACTTCCTTTTGGGATCGTTAATGTTAAGTTTTTGAGGGCCTTGATTTTTTTGTAAGATTTGCTTACTCCTTCAATTGATAAAATGGTTTCCATATTGTATTTTTTACATCCGATTAATTTTTTAGCAACCTATCAACTAATCGGATATGATTGTTTCTTTTATAAACAGTAAACTGCTCATTATAACCACAATGGATTATTGATAAACCAACTTGTTGCAACATAATTAGATCAACTCTAAGGTAAGCATAGCTGGATTTTTTATCAGTAAATTTGATTACCCCCATTTCTGAGCATATGAGCGGTAATTTTAACCTTTCAGCTTCTTTACTGATTGCCTTTATAAAATTTTATCGAATAATCAATTAGCTGTTGCATATTTGTATACCTGATCGTCTAAACAATTTTTTAAATCAACTTAAGCGGATATGCATAAAATAGAATGCCGTTACCAGCAATTTGATATCATTCCTGAAATTGAACAAGTGGCAATTGCATTGTTTGATAGAGCTCAAATTAAACAAGTTGATATACAGGCGCATCTGTCTCCAGCTAAAATCATTGTTAATGTAGATAAATTTTTTTTCAGGTATATTTTATCTAACCTTCTCTCAGATGTCCTAAGGTTTATACAGAATGGATCTGTATTGAGTATTCATGCTGCTGATTCTGAAGGAATGTGTATCATTGAGATCATTAATAACGCTACACCTATTGGGAAAGAGCTTTTAGATCAATATTTTAATCAGTTAAGTAATTTCAATCTGTCTGTATTGGCCAACACACAATCTGGTAGGGGCTTTTCAATTGCGGAAAAACTAACCGTTGAAATGGATGGTGTTTTAACCTATAAAACTGATTTAGCTATAGGGAACTATTTTAAATTGAAATTCAAACTTGCTTAAATTGAAAGTCATGAAACTGAAAACTGGATTGCTTGTAGCATCTCTTAATTCCTGATTGGTCTTCCGGACTTCAAAACACTTTGTATTCTTTCCAAGGTTTTCTTTTCTCCACACAAACTCAAAAATGCTTCTCTTTCTAAATCCAATAAGTATTGCTCACTTACAATAGTTTGCTCGCTTAAATCTCCTCCACAAAGTACAAAAGCCAGTTTACGAGCAATAAGTGCATCATGATCAGTAGCATAACCACCACGCCACATTCCATTGATACCCGCTAGCATAGCACCTAAGCCAGATCTTCCGAGTACTTTAATATCTGTTCTTGGCATTGGAGTATTATATCCCTGCTCGTATAATTCTAAAACTGATTTTTTTGCTTCAGCAATTCTTCTTCCAACATTCATGATTATTTCATCGGTGCCATGTCTGAGCACGCCCATTTCAAATGCTTCTGCAGCGGATGTAGCTACTTTGGCTGTTGCAATAGAAAAGAATCGCTTTTTTAAAGTATTGGTTTCTGGTTCATCTTCATGCAACTCATCTGATGCACGTAAGGCAAACTCTTTGGTGCCTCCTCCTCCTGGAATCAAGCCAACGCCCAATTCTACCAAACCAATATAGGTTTCTGCAGCAGCACAAACTTTATCGGCATGTAAATTCATTTCGCATCCCCCACCCAATGTTAATCCATGCGGTGCGGTAACTACCGGAATGGAAGAATACCTCAAACGCATCATGCTATTTTGAAACATTCTAATAGCCATATCCAATTCATCGTATTCTTGCTCAATGGCCAGCATGAAAATCATTCCCACATTGGCTCCTGCGCTGAAATTAGCACCTTCATTGGCTATCACCAATCCTTTGTAATCTTTTTCTGCAAGTGTAATTGCTTTGTTCAGTCCTTCTAAAACTTCTCCGCCAATACTATTCATTTTGGTACTCCATTCAAATCCTGCAACACCATCTCCAATATCGTACATTTTGCAGGCACTGTTTTTCCAAATGGTTTTATCGGAATGATTTTTTAAAATCAAGAAAGCATCTCCCCCCGGGACAGCAATATATTTTTTAGAAGCAAGATCATAATACATTTTTTTGCCTTGCTCTACTTTATAGAAACTGGTAAATCCTGCTGCAATCATTTCATCAATCCATGGGGCAACTGCAACACCAGCGGTTTTCATGGCTTCTACCGTTTTTACCAATCCAACCGTATCCCAACTTTCAAAAGCGCCAATTTCCCAGCCAAAGCCTGCCATCATAGCATCGTCTAGGCGATATATTTCATCGCTGATTTCTGGAATGCGAAAAGAAATATAGGAAAACAAAGAAAAATGAAATGCCCTGTAAAAATCTCCTGCTTTATCTTTTGCAGCACTTAACAATTGAATTCTTTGATGCAGGTCTTCTATTGGTTTTGCAGCCTCAATGCTTGCAAATTTTGGTTTTACTCGAGCACCATACTCCATGGTACTTAAATTCAACGTTTGTATTTCTTTGCCTGCGGCAGATTTGATTTTTTTGAAAAAACCCTGACCAGTTTTATCACCCAACCAATTGTTGGCAATTAGTTTTTCCAACCATGCAGGAATGTTAAAAATTAATTTTGCTTCATCATTGGGGCAATTGTCTGCAACACCCTTGGCTACTTTAACCAATGTATCAATGCCTACTACATCAGCAGTTCTAAATGTAGCAGATTTAGGTCTTCCAATGATTGGTCCAGTTAATGCATCAATTTCATCGATCGACAATTTTTGTTGATCCATAATATGAAAAATACTCATGATGCTGTATACCCCAATTCTATTGGCTATAAATGCTGGCGTGTCTTTGCATAAAACGGTGGTTTTTCCTAAATGAAGGTCGCCGTAATGCATTAAAAAATCAACAACTTCGGCCTTGGTATCTGGAGTAGGAATAATTTCTAGTAAGCGTAAATACCTAGGTGGATTAAAGAAATGTGTTCCACAAAAATGGGCTTTGAAATCTGCAGATCTTCCTTCTGCCATTAAATGGATTGGAATTCCAGAAGTATTTGATGAGATTAAAGTTCCTGGGGTTCTAAACTGCTCTACTTTATCGTAAATAATTTTTTTGATATCCAATCTTTCAACAACCACTTCGATGATCCAATCGCAACTTGCAATCTCCTTCATGTTGTCATCAAAGTTGCCGGTTTTAATACGGTTGATGGCAGATTTAGTATATACTGGAGATGGATTGCTTTTTACAGCAGCTTGTAATGCATCATTCACTAATTTGTTTCTTTCTCCCGGCTTTTTGCTTTCTGCAGCAGCAGTTGGCACCATATCCAAAAGCAAAACTTGTAAGCCTATCCCTGCAAAATGGCAAGCAATTCTCGATCCCATAACACCACTTCCTAATACCGCAACTTTTTTGATAGAACGTTTCATTTGATTCTTTTTATTGAATAAAATAGTTAGTTATGCAACTATTTTAATCGAAGATAGTATAATCACATAAAAAATTATCAAACTTTTACAATGAAAAAGTTAATATAGATAATGGGCTGAAGAATTCAGGTTTATTCTTCCAATACCGAAGTGCTTCTATAAGCGAGGTATAAGCTGACCAAGTAAACCAACAAAACAATATAAACTAACATAATAGGGGGATTTTATGATTACAATTTATAAATAATAGTGTATTCTGTTTGTTAAAAAATACCCACACAATGTTAATAATAGCATGCTATATCGCTTAAAAAGACTTCTCTAAAAGAAACCCCTCATCCTAACCAAATTGTACAAATGGCAAAATAACCGCTGCTTTTGAATAATTGCCATTTAAAATTTAGCCTCCTTTGTTGACCAGCTTTGGGTTAAATTTGTTCATTATGGAAATTACCCCCAAAATGATTGACCATTTAGCAGCTCTTTCAAGATTGGAATTTGATCTTGAAAAGAAAGAAAATATCCGAAATGATGTTGAGCGGATGGTGGGCTTTATCGAAAAATTACAAGAACTCAATACCGATGGTGTTGAACCTTTATTATTTATGAGCGATACCCAAAATGTATGGAGAGCCGATGAAGTTAAAGGGTCCATTAGCAGGAAAGATGCATTGAGCAATGCGCCTGTGAAAGATGAACATTTTTTTAAAGTTCCAAAAGTGATTAAAAAGTAAAATAAATTATATGGGTTTGAATGATTCTGTTATTCATTTAGAAGGTATTGAAAAAAATTATTACATGGGTTCGCAAGCAATCCCAGTATTAAAGGGTATTTCATTGGATATATTCAGAAATGAATACGTTGCATTAATGGGCCCTTCTGGAAGTGGTAAGAGTACATTAATGAATATTTTAGGTTGCCTAGATTCACCAACTGGTGGCAGATACATATTAAATGGGAAAGATGTAAGTAAAATGCCGGATGATGATTTGGCTGAAGTAAGGAACACAGAAATTGGATTCGTTTTTCAACAATTTAACCTATTGCCTCGTCTTTCTGCTGCTGAAAATGTAGCGCTTCCTTTAATTTATGCTGGGGTACCTAAAAAAGAAAGAATAGAGCGTTCTATGGAGGCTTTGAAAAAAGTAGGATTGGCAGACAGGTCTCATCATAAATCCAATGAATTAAGTGGTGGACAGATTCAAAGAGTAGCTATTGCTAGGGCATTGGTAAATAATCCTTCTATACTATTGGCTGATGAACCTACTGGTAACCTCGACTCCAAAACATCAGTAGAAGTAATGCAGATTTTTGGAAAAATACAGGAAGCAGGAAATACGGTTATCTTGGTTACCCATGAAGAAGATATCGCATCCTATGCGCATCGGATTGTTCGATTAAGAGATGGGCTTATTGAATCGGATAAAACCAAGGAGCAATACATTATTCATCCAGTTTAGCCATCTTTGAACAAATCTATTTTAGTTTTGTATTTAGATTAAAGCAATAAGATGTCGCTAAAAATTTATACAAAAACAGGTGATTTAGGTAAAACCTCTCTCATTGGTGGAACCAAAGTGCCCAAGAGTCATATTCGTATTGATACTTACGGAACAGTAGATGAATTGAATTCCTGGATAGGGGTTATTGGTGATTATGCTACAGAAGCTCATTCTAAATTGATTCTAAAAGAAATTCAAGATCGTTTATTTACTGTTGGATCTTCTTTGGCATGTGATCCAGACAAAGAGCCTTTGATGAAAATTCCTGACTTGAAGGAATCGGATATTGGTTTATTGGAGAACGAGATTGATTTGATGAATGAAGTTTTAGCCCCAATGAAATTTTTTGTTTTGCCAGGCGGACATTTAGCAGTTTCCCAAACTCATATTGCCCGTTGTGTTTGCAGAAGAGCAGAAAGATGCTGTGTGAATATGCAAGAACAAGCAATTTTTGTAGACCCCTTGGTGATAAAATACTTAAATCGCTTGAGTGATTATTTATTTGTATTGTCTCGCTATTTTAGTCATCAATTAGAAGTGCCAGAAATACCTTGGAAGCCCCGTGTTTAATGGTTTGAATCTATTGATCTACCATTAATCCATCTTTCATATGCAGGGTTCGGCCACTTAAAGCAGCCAATTCTAGATTATGTGTTACAATTAAAAAAGAAGTGCCTGTTTGTTGATTTAAATCTACAAATACTTGATGCAAGTCTCGGGCATTGTTACTGTCTAGGTTTCCTGTTGGTTCGTCTGCAAATACAATCTTTGGTTGATTGATTAAAGCCCTTGCAACAGCAACACGTTGTTGTTCTCCACCTGATAGTTGATTTGGCTTGTGCAATATTCTATCTTTTAAACCAAGGCTAGTGAGTAATTCAATAGCGCGTTCTTTTACGAATGTTTTATTGTTACCAGCAATCCAACCAGGAATAGAAACATTTTCTAAAGCATCAAATTCTGGTAACAAATGATGAAATTGAAAGATAAAACCAATGTTTTTATTTCTAAATGCCGCCAGCTTTTTTGGAGAAAGTGCTTGTATTGGCTGGTTGTCTAACAGAATTGTTCCAGCATCAGGTTGATCTAAACTACCCAAAATATGCAATAAAGTGCTTTTTCCTGCGCCAGAAGACCCTACAATACTAACCATCTCACCCGATTCAATGGTTATGTCAACGCCTTTTAACACTTCTAAGTCCCCAAATTTCCGCGTAATTTTTTCTGCTTTTAGCATTGAAAGCTCTGATTATAGCTACAAACCTACAAAACCATGCTGCTAAAATGGCAAATTTTAAACATTTCTTTACAGAAGGTGCTAAACTCGCATTTGGTGGTATCATTTATACGGTTACATTTGCAAAAAATAATCGGAAACTATGTTTTGGACTTTAGAATTAGCAAGTTACCTAGAAGAAGCTCCTTGGCCTGCTACCAAGGATGAGTTAATCGATTATTCCATTAGAAGTGGAGCTCCTTTGGAAGTAGTAGAAAACTTACAAGAATTAGAAGACGAAGGAGAAGTGTATGAAAGCATTGAAGATATTTGGCCAGACTATCCTAGCCAAGAAGATTTCATGTTCAATGAAGACGAGTATTAATTGATCGATTAAAATTTATTCGCAATAAGCAAAATAAAAATGGCTAACTGTATTTTCAGTTAGCCATTTTTAGATGAATCAATCATCTATTTATTGGGCTTAAAACTAAGTTTGAAATAAAACAACAACAACGCCAATATCAATACGATTGTATTTGCAGCAATTATTGGTCTACTATCAATATTAAATGCGTAAATCAACCAAACAATGGTGCTGGTAATTACAATCAGTATCATCCAGATACTTAGATCACCTACACTCTTTGTTTTCCATGCTTGCCATACTTGTGGAATAAAAGTTATAGCACTTAAGAAAGCGCCAAAATAGCCTAAGAGTTCATTTAAATTCATCGTCGTTTTTTTAAAACTATTGATTTGCGATACCTAATTTTTCCATTACTTCATTGCTAACTCCAGTAGTAGAATAACCACCATCATGAAATAAATTCTGCATGGTAACCATTCTTGTTAAGTCGGAAAATAAAGTGATGCAATAATTGGCACAGTCTTCTGCAGTAGCATTTCCCAATGGAGCTACTGCATTGGCAAAATCATAAAAATCTCCAAATCCTTTGATACCAGTGCCTGCTGTGGTTTTTGTAGGAGACTGAGAAACGGTATTGATTCTTACTTTCTTCTCTAATCCATAGTGGTATCCAAAACTTCTTGCTATCGATTCTAACATTGCTTTGATATCTGCCATATCGGTATAAAAAGGAAAAGTTCTTTGTGCAGCCATATAGGTTAGTGCTACAACACTTCCCCATTCATTAATAGCATCTAATTTTTTTGCAACTGCCAACATTTTATGAAAAGACATAGCAGACACGTCAATTCCTTTCATAAAATATTCATAATTGGATTCGGTGTAAGGAATTTTTTTACGAATATTTACACTCATTCCAATTGAATGTAAAACGAAATCGAGTTTACCTCCTAATATTTCTTGTGATTGCGTGAAAAGGTTAGTGAGTTCGTCAACATTGGTTGCGTCAGCAGGAATAATTTTAGACCCTGTTTTTTCGGCCAATTTATTTATTTCTCCCATACGCATAGCGATTGGGGCATTTGTTAATACAAATGTGGCTCCCTCCTCATGTGCTTTTTCTGCCACTTTCCATGCAATTGAATTTTCATCCAATGCACCAGTAATGATACCTCTTTTGCCTTTTAATAAGTTGTACGCCATATAATCTGTTTAATCATTTTTAAATAGAAATTGAATTATTCAAATTGAAATTCGAATATACGAATTCAAGGTTGATAATTTCAAATTCCAAGGTTAAATAAGGAGTCTGGACTTAACCAAAAATCATTTCTCTGGCATTTTCTAATGCAGCAGGCGTAGGTTTTTCGCCACTTAACATTTTCGCAATGGCATCAATTCGTTCTTCTTGCTCTAGCAATTTAATGGTTGTTTGCATTTGTTCTTTTTCCATTGCTTTGTAAACATAAAAATGCGCATCGGCTTTTCCCGCAATTTGCGGTTGATGGGTGATGCAAATGATTTGACGTTGATCGGCCATTTTTTTCATAATTAACCCAACTTGCTTTGCTGCTTCACCGGAAATACCCGTATCGATTTCATCAAAAATTAATGTAGGAAGATTAATGTATTCGGCAACCAACGATTTAATACTCAACATGAGCCTGCTCAATTCTCCACCACTTGCTACCTTTTTAATCGATTCAAATTTATTGGTATTATTTGCATCAAATAAGATGGCTACATTTTCTAACCCAAATTCATACAAATTAGTAGGGGTTAATTTAACTTGAATACTGGCATTTGGCATACCAACTTGCTTTAATAAGCCATTTACTTTTTTCTCAAAATCAGGTATAATTTTACTTCTTGATGCGCTGATTTTTTTTGCTTGTAATTCAGCAAGAACCAATATTTCAGCTGCTTCTTTTTCTAAGCCAATAATGGAATCGTCTAAATGAAGCACTTGTTCCAATTTTTTGGCTAAATCATTTTTGATGGCGATTAATTCTGGAGTGGTTTTAACTCCATGTTTTTTAAGTAATTTGAATCCATCATTCAATCGCTGACTAATCCATTCAATTCTTTTCTCATCAAAGTGAATATGATTATTGATTTGGGCCAATTCATCGGCAATATCCTGTAATTCTACCTGTGCCGATTTCAGTCTATTGCATAATGCTGGAATCGATTTATTGTATTCTTGGAAGGGAACCAACTGTTGATACAATGATTTCAGCTGAACAACAATTGGTTGGTCAGCATCATTTAAAGCAGCATTAATGCTGTCTAAACTCGACTTAATGTTTTCGGCATTGCTCAACAATTTTAATTCTTCCTCCAAATCCTCTAATTCATTTTCACTTAAATTTAGTTGGTCTATTTCATCGAATAAAAATTGATGGTAATCTGCTTCTTTAACAAAATTATTTTTTTCGGTTTTTAAATGAGCAAGTTCTTTGGTTATAGTTTGCCATTTAAAGAAACTTGCTTTAAAAATTTGAACAGGTTCTTCATTCCCTGCCAATGCATCAATCACTTGTCTTTGAAAATCACTTTCTCCTAATTCCAACGTGTCGAACTGTTGGTGAAGGTCTACCAATAAACCTGCTAATTGTTTTAGTTGTATTAAAGATGCTGGGCTATCATTGATAAAAGCCCTCGACTTTCCGTTGCTGCCTATTTCTCTTCTAAGAATCAATTCGTCTTCTGTATCTAAATCATTTTCTTTTAAAAAGGCAACTACCGCCGGTTTTTGATCGGTGCTAAAATAACCTTCAATAAAACATTTTTGTTGCTTATTTACAAGAACGCTACTATCTGCCCTTTCGCCAAGTATTAAGCTCAGCGCACCCATTAAAATACTTTTACCTGCACCTGTTTCACCGGTAATAATATTGAGCTTTCCCGAAAAATCAATATTGATTTCGTTAATAATTGCGTAGTTCTGAATGAGCAGTTTTCGAAGCACTTTATAAAACGATTTAGCGTATGTTAAGTTTAAACTATTTTAGAGCAAGTTAGTAAAGCTTGATTATATGATTAGCAGACTTTTTTCTAATCCTTTAATTATTCACCTTTACATCTAGCAATACCTGCTTTTGCCTTTTGGTCGATTGAGTTTTTATATTCATGATCTTCCATATCAAGGCATTTTTGATAAAATGTTATGGCCAATTTAATTTGCCCTCTTTGTTCATAAATCTGGCCAATTTGCAAGGCTGATCTTGCAGCAAAATAGGCGCTTCTATTTTGGCCAATTTTGATGGCAACCCAATAGTTTTTGATGGCCTCATCGGATTTGCCCAGATCATCATAAATTCTAGCTGCCCGATAGGCAAATTCCAGTTTATCGTCTATTTTTTCAAAATCATTGGTTGATTTTCCTGCTAATAATTTAAATGCTTCCAAATGGTATCCGCCATCATTCAATAAGCGGGCTTTTAGTAATAATGGGTTGGGCCAATAATTATTCTTGGCATCTTTGAAAGCTTGCTTATCTGCATCTGATTGAGCGCTGCCTTTTTTAAGTACCTGTTTTCTGGCTTCTTCGGCCGATTTTAAATTTCCTTGTAAATAATCAATCCAACTTATTTTTTGAAATACATCTTTAATGTAAAAATTGCCTTTGAAATTTTGCGTATACAATTCAAAATGATTTTTGGCTTCCTTGTATTCTAAGTGGTATAATTTTATAAAACCCAATTGATAATCCCAAACACTCATGGTAAGGTATTCATCCGATTTATTTCTATTAAGAATAATGGATTTTGATAACTCATTTTGTTTATTGCTTAAAGCCAAATTTGCAGCCATAAAAGCATGTAAATGGTTATTGACTATGTCTAACTTTTTTTGCTGAACAAACGCTAAGGCATCTTCTTTTTTATTCTCAATTAAGTACAAGAGGTAAGGGTAAATAAATGCAGCTTGATTAAAGAAAAGCTTTGCCCATGGATCAGAGCTATTGCAAAACAGGTTCACTCTTTTCATGCCATTTGTAATAGATCCCTGCATACCCAAGATATTTGCCAACCATTTGTAACCCTTTGGAACAGTCCCTATTAATGCTTCTAAAGAACCATACATGAGTTCGTTCGGTGAGAAGTTGGGAAATTTTTTCTTGTTTTCTTTTAACAACAAGTAGGCTTTCCTGAAATCCCAAGCTGCATCCCAAGTATGGCCAAACTTTACAGCAACCAAGGCTCTTTGTAATCTAATGGTTGCTAAGGCAAACAAATAAAAGGGAGATGAACGATTGCCTTCTTCTATGCTATTGAGCCTTTCTTGAAAAATAGGGAATAGTAAATCATAGTCTGTGGAACTTTCATTTAGGAATAAAAGATAAAAGTCTGCATGGCTCTCTAAAAAAAGGGGGATTAAGTTTTCTTGATTTAACTGTTTTGCTTTTAAAGCAAGTGTTTTGCCCGACTTGATTTTTAACTGTAGGATTTCTTGAAAAGATTGTACACATGTTGCATTGAAATCAAATACTTTCTGCCCCTGGGCACAAAAACTACAAAGTAGTAAAATAAGTAGAGAGAAAATTGGCTTCATCAGGTACCGAAAATAAGAAAGGGTATCCAAATTGAACACCCTTTTCTTATAGGTTATTTTTATACGTCTATTTAGCTTCTACAGTATCGTTTAAATCGGAGTCTACCAGTATACGGCCGCAGTTTTCGCAAACAATGATTTTTTTATGCAAACGAATTTCACTCTGGCGTTGAGGCGGAATTGAGTTAAAACATCCCCCACATGCATCTCTTTCTACTGGAACTACAGCCAATCCGTTTCTGTAACTTTTACGAATACGGTCGTAGCTATAGATTAAACGCTCATCTATATGACTTCTTGCATCAACACTTACTTTGTTTAAAGCAGTTTCTTCTTTTTCGGTGTCAGCAATAATTTTTTCTAGTTCTCCTTTTTTATGAGTGAGTACGCCTTCTTTAACACTTACTTGCTTTTTTGCAATTTCCAAAGCTTTCACCTTTTCAGCCAACTCCTCATTTGCATCACGAATGTGTTTTTCCGCCAATTTCACTTCGAGTTGTTGCATTTCAACTTCTTTGTTAATTGCCTCGAACTCTCTATTGTTTTTAACGTTATCGCTTTGCTTTTCATACTTTGCAATAAGGGCTTCACTGTCTTTGATGGTATTTTTCTTACCTTCTATAAACTCGGTGATACCATTGATTTCTTCTTCAATACGTGTTTGGCGATTGGTCAATCCTTGAATTTCGTCTTCTAAATCGCTTACTTCCATCGGAAGCTCGCCCTTGAGCACTTGAATTTCATCCAACTTGCTATCGATCTTTTGTAAACGCAGTAGGTTTACCAATTTTTCTTCAACTGAGAAATCTTTTACAGATGCCATATATAGTTTGTAGTTTGAGATTATCCTAAAAAATAGCTTACCGGATTGGTATAATTAGCCGTTTTTAGGACGGCAAAGTTAGGGAATTTAGTGGTTAATTCAGCAAAAACCAGGTCAACTGTAAATTGTTCGCTTTCCCAATGCCCAATATCGGCAATAACCAGCGTGTTATCTGCTTCAAAAAAATCGTGGTATTTGATGTCGGCACTCACAAAAAAGTCGGCCTTTGCTGCTTTTGCTTGCGGGATTAAAAAACTCCCAGCACCCCCACAAAAAGCAATTTTTTGTACTTTTTCTTGAATAATTGGCGAATGCTTAATTACACTCAAACCAAATTTTGCTTTTAATAATTCTAGGAACGCAATCGAACTGATTGGACTAGGTAAATACCCTATCATTCCGCTTCCAACTAGTTGATTTTCATTGCTTAATGGATAAAAGTCGTAAGCAACTTCTTCATATGGATGTGCATTTTTCAGGGCGAATAATACCGCTGATTGCAAAAAATTGGGTAAAATCACTTCAATCCTTTCTTCCTTTACCAATTCCTTTATTGTTCTTTGTCCGATTCTGGGGTTGGCTTTTTCGGAAGGTTTAAAAGATCCAATTCCAACCGAACTGAAACTAGTTTCACTGTATTCTCCAATATTGCCAGCACCGGCTTTGAACAATGCTTCTTTTACCATTTCTGCTGATTCAATTGGAACAAAACTGACCAATTTCATCAGTCCATTTTTCTTTGGTGCTAATATTTGGGTATTGGTTATGCCTAATTGTTGAGCAATGGCAGCATTCACTCCGTTTGAAACATTGTCTAAATTGGTGTGTATGGCATATATGGCAATATCATTTTTAATGGCTTGGATAACAATACGTTCTACAAAATTTTTGCCATTTATTTTGGTCAATCCCTTAAAAACAATGGGATGATGAGCAATGATTAAATTGCATTTTTTTTCTATTGATTCCTGCAAAATGGCCTCTGTAACATCCAGCGTACAAAGGATTCCGGTGCAATCCATTTGCTCCTTGCCGGTAATTAAACCAGCATTGTCGTATGATTCTTGGTAAGAAAGAGGGGCCATTTCCTCAAGCACTGAAATAATTTCTTTGACGGTCATAAACATTAATTTGCAATTGCGAATGTAGCTTCATTCTATCTTTGTTGCTATGGCAGATAGCTTATTTCTTTTTAGTGATGGTCAATTTCTAAGAACAGGGAAACCACTTATTTCACCCGATAATAGGTCTTTCCGTTATGGAGATGGTTTTTTTGAAACAATGAAATGGAAGTCTGGAGAGCTTCTTCTCACAAAATACCATATGGAACGGCTGTTTTATTCATTGGAAATATTGAAATTTAAACCCCCTGTTTTTTTTACACCCAGTTATATTATTGAGGCTGTTAATGCATTGATTAAAAAAAACCAACACCATCATTTAGCTAGGGTAAGAATAACTGTTTACAGGGGTGATGGAGGAATTTATGACCATCAAAACCATTTCCCACACCTTTTAATACAAACATGGGAACTCAATGAAAGCAATAACCGGCTTAATGAAAACGGTTTAGAGTTGGGCATTTTTTCAAAAGCCATTAAAGCGGCCGATCATTTTTCTATGATCAAAAGCAATAATTACCTTCCTTATGTAATGGCGGCTATTTGGGCTAAAGAAGAGAAGTTAAATGATGCCATTTTATTGAACCAAAATGGTGATATAGTTGATTCAACCATCGCCAATATTTTTATTGTTTCCAACGGGATAATTAAAACCCCGCCAATAACAGATGGTCCGGTTGATGGAGTAATGCGAAAGCATATTATTGATCAACTAAAAAAGTTGGAATATGAAATTGAAGAAAAATCCATTTCATTAGAGGATTTAGCCAATGCGTCGGCCGTTTTTCTAACCAATGCCATTTATGGAATCCGTTGGGTGAAAAAAATTGGGGAAACCCATTATTCTCCAGATTTTATAAGAGCGATTTTTTATAAAACAGCAAGTATTACCTGAACTTTTGAACACATTTCGGAATAATTATATATATTTGCAAAGCTTTATAACTCGCAGTGTTTTGTAGTTATTATCTAAGCAAATAATCGTTTAAAATTCAATCAAATGAAATCATTAAAGTTGGTGCTGCTAATGGCAGTAATCGGTCTTTTTTCTTCGCAAGTTTTTGCGCAAGCCAAAAAAACCAAACCAGGCATAAGTGCTGGCGTTTTAGGAGCAGTTAATTTAACCCAATTTCGCATGGGTAACCCTAAAGGTATAGACTATAAAACCGGAACAGGATGGGCTGCTGGCGTTTGGTTTAACCTTCCATTAACTCAAAAATTATCTTTTGAGCCACAAGCACAATGGTCTGTTTTAAAATATGTTGGCAACAATAACCCTCCGAGACAATTTGCAGGAACCATACAGTATCAATCTTTTCCTTTATTGTTCAAATATACATTTAGTAAAGATTTCTCTGTTATTGCTGGTCCACAAATTGATTTCAACAACTCATTAAAAAACGACAATACCAGTGTTTATTATAAAAGAGATTTTCTAGCCATAAGTACTGCAGCAACTGCAGGTGTTGAATTATTTACGCAAAGAAAAGTTCAGTTATATGGTCGTTATATCTATGGGATCACAGACATGAAAACAACGCAGAATTTCAACGCAAATAAGGGCAATATTCAGTTTTATAATACTGGATTCCAATTTGGTTTGAAAGTGAAGTTGTACGAAAAGAAAATAGCTCCACCTCCACCACCTCCACCACCACCAGCTCCAGTTGTTGTAGTGCCTAAAGATACAGATGGTGATGGTGTAATCGATGACAATGATAAGTGTCCTTCGGTAAAAGGATTGGCTAAATACCAAGGATGCCCAATCCCTGATACTGATAAAGATGGTATCAACGATGAGCAAGACAAATGCCCTACTGTAGCTGGATTGGCAAAATACCAAGGATGCCCAATTCCTGATACCGATAAAGATGCTATCAATGATGAAGAAGACAAATGTGCTACAGTGGCTGGTTTAGCTCGCTACCAAGGATGTCCTATTCCTGATACCGATCAAGATGGTGTTAATGACGAAGAAGACAAGTGTCCTACAGTAAAAGGAACTGTTGAAAACAATGGTTGTCCGGAATTGAAAAAGCAATACAATTTTGACAATAAAAAAATATTGTTTGTAACGGGTAGTTCTGTATTAACAAAAGCATCTAAAGTTGAATTAGGGAAAGTGATTAAAGCAATGAATGATTACCCTTCTTTGAAATTGTATGTAGATGGTTATACCGACAATACAGGCTCTGATAAAATCAACAAAGCATTGTCTTTAAAAAGAGCAACTTCAGTTAAGTCTTACTTATTTGCAAAGAAAATTGCTGCTGATAGATTGTTAACAGAAGGCAAGGGAAGCGAAAGTCCAATTGCAGACAATAAAACTGTAAAAGGTAGAGCAGAGAACAGAAGAGTTGAATTTAGGGTTCGTGAAATTGATTAGTATTTTCTCTATACCAGAATAATTCAAAAATCCCATCACGATTCAATTCTGATGGGATTTTTGCTTACTAAGGCCTAAACATTTTTTTACAATTGATTGTTACACTCTTATGAAAAAGCATCTTAACTCAATCAATATAATGTGGTTCAGGCGCGACTTGCGATTATCGGATAACCACGCCTTGTACGCAGCTTTAAAATCAGGGATATCTGTACTGCCTATTTTTATTTTTGATAAATCGATATTGGATCAATTAGAAGAGAAAAATGATGCGCGCGTTACATTTATTCATGCAACAATTAGTTCCCTTCAAGAACAATTAAAGCAATTGGGTAGTAGTTTAGATGTGCGATATGGATTTCCGGAAGACGTGTTTAAGCAACTATTAGAAGAATATTCCATAGCACAGGTTTTTACCAATCATGATTATGAACCATATGCCAAAGAAAGAGATGAGCGTATATCTGGGCTACTTGATTCACATGGGGTTAAATTCATTACTTATAAAGACCAGGTTATTTTTGAAAAGCAGGAGATTGTAAAAGATGACGGCAAACCCTACACCGTTTTTACGCCGTATAGTAAAAAATGGAAAGCTAAACTAACTGATGCAGATTGTGTTGCTTTTCCGAGTGAAAAACTCATACATGGTTTTCTTCCGCAAGCACCATTAGCTCTGCCTAGTTTGAAATCGATGGGCTTCGAACATTCCTCCATCGTATTTCCTGCTCAGGATCTAAATGAGTCTATTGTTCGTCATTATTCCGATCAAAGAAACTTTCCTGCAAACAATAATGGAACTTCTAAAATGGGTCTTCATTTGCGTTTTGGAACAATAAGTATACGTTCACTAACCAAAACAACGAGGGTATTAAACGAAACTTTTTTAAACGAGTTGATTTGGAGAGATTTTTACCATGCTATACTTTGGCATTTTCCTAAAGTTGGCAAAGGAGCTTCTTTTAAAAAGGAATATGATCAAATTGAATGGAGGAACAATGAAACTGAATTCAAAGCTTGGTGTGATGGCAAAACTGGATACCCAATTGTAGATGCTGGTATGCGCGAGTTGAATACAACTGGATTCATGCACAATCGGGTAAGAATGATCGTAGCTTCTTTTTTAACCAAACATTTGTTGATTGATTGGAGATGGGGAGAAGCTTATTTTGCCCAAAAATTATTGGATTTTGATTTAGCCGCAAATAATGGAGGATGGCAATGGGCAAGTGGAAGTGGTTGCGATGCTGCTCCGTATTTCCGCGTTTTTAATCCTTATTTACAAACTGAAAAATTTGATCCTCAATTTACATACATCAAAAAATGGGTGCCAGAATTTCAAGAATTGACTTACCCCAAGCCAATAGTTAATCATGAATTTGCACGTAAGCGCGTGTTAGAAGTGTATGCAAAAGCGTTGAAGAAATAAAACAGAAAAAGAAAGCCTTAAAAAACAAAAATTCTACTGCATCCACGTTGCTGAATTTTGCAAGCAAAATTCAAAGCTCGCAACGCGTCTTAAGGTATCATTTTTGTTTTTTAAGGCTTACTATGTTAATGTTTTTGCAAGCAAAATTCAAAGCGCGCAACGCGTCTTAAGGTATCATTTTTGTTTTTTAAGGCTTACTATGTTAATGTTTTTGCAAGCAAAATTCAAAGTGCGCAACGCGTCTTAAGGTATCATTTTTGTTTTTTAAGGCTTACTATGTTAATGTTTTTGCAAGCAAAATTCAAAGCTCGCAACGCGTCTAAATGTACAATTGTTGATGTGATTAGGAAATCATTATTTATTGCTTGCTTTCATAAGCACTTCAATAGCACGCCTGCCTTCAATTCCTAGATCTAGTGAATAATTGTTAACATACAAATCTATGTGTTGCCTCATCACATCTTCACTCATTTCTTGAGAATGCTCTTTTACATAAGGTGCTATAGTTGGATAGTTGGAGAATGCATATTCAATACTTTTTTTGATCAGTTGGTCTACTTGATCAATCAAGATTGGGTCTATTGATTTTTTTGCAATGATTCCCCCTAAAGGAATAGGTACTTTTTGTGTATTTTCCCAATGCGCTCCTAAATCATTTAACAGTTTCAATCCTTTATCTTGATAGGTAAATCGGTTCTCGTGAATGATTACTCCTGCATCTACATCGCCTGAAAGTACAGCATCTTCTATTTCATGAAAAACAGAAAAGATTTTGTTTTTAGCCTGAGGATAGGCCAATGAAAACAATAAATGTGCAGTTGTGTTTAATCCAGGAATAGCAACCCTCATATCGTTTTCAAAGGATTCAATATTTTTTTTTGCTATCAACAAAGGGCCTACTCCTTTTCCAAGGGCACTTCCGCTATTCAATAACTGATAGGTTGATTGCACTTTATGTAGAACACCATAACTGATTTTTGTAAAATCCATTTTCTTTTCTAAAGCCCATTGATTTAATGTTTCTACATCTTCTAAATGAACAGAAAATGAATGCCCTAGTGTATCAATTTTTTTATTCACTAAAGCGTCAAAAATAAAAGTATCATTCGGGCATGGAGAAAAAGCTAATGAGAAATGCATGAGTGGTGCTACTTTATTTAATTGAGTATAATTTTTCGAGATACGCTAAAACAGTTTTGTTTAATTGTTCAATCGAATGGTTGATTTTCCATTTTGACTTATCTCTTTCTCCAACATAATTGGAGATTGACCTAATTTGTAAAAATGGAATATTGGTTTCTCTACAAACATAATGGAGAGCTGCCCCTTCCATTGTTTCGATGGTTGGTTTATACTTTTTACTAAGTACTTCTATTCTCTGCTTATTGGTACTAATCTCATTGACCGATATGGCATTTACTTCTGGCAGTTTTAATAAATTGTATTTTGAAAGCCAAGGGTTGGGTAATTTTCTTTTTTCGAAAGGGTGGTAGCTGCTTTTTTCTAATTTAAGATCAAAAATATCTTTCCAGTTTCCATCCTCTTCCACACCTATATCTCCCAATATTTCTTCATTTACCACCACCACTTTGCCCAATGCTAATTTTTTATTGAAAGCGCCTGCAATGCCAATTTGAATAACCAAATCTGGCTTATCTTCCAATGCTAGTCGGGTAAAAGCTACTGCACTGGAAAGCATACCAACGCCTGATTGATAAAATTGCACTTTCAAACGCTCGCTTTCTCCAGTGTATAATTTGTTTAACTGAACAAATGTTGGCATCCATTCACCAACGGTAGAAGCAGTAATAATTACTCTCATAAATGTAAAGTTGATGAAAAACGGTCAACTTTCTCCATTTTTGTACCTTTGTCAAAATTCAAGGGTAGGATGGTTTATTTAACTAGGCAGGAACATTTTAATGCAGCGCATAAATTGTATAATCCAAATTGGACAAAAGAGCGCAATGAAGCTGTTTTTGGCGTTTGTGCCAATGAAAACTGGCATGGCCATAATTATGATTTATTTGTAACTATAAAGGGTGTTCCTGATGCTGACACTGGTTTTCTTTTTGATGTAAAAGTGCTTAGTAAAATTATTAAGCAGCATGTAATTGATCAATTGGACCATAAAAACCTAAATATGGATGTGCCTTTTATGAAAGATAAAATGTGCAGTACAGAAAACCTGGCTATGGCAATATGGCAACAAATTCTCCCTCATTTGCCAGCATCTGTTTCGCTTCATTGCATAAAACTCTATGAAACTGCTCGTATTTATGTAGAATATTTTGGCGATTAGTACCATTTTGTTCCTTTCAACAACTGTTTTTAGCTATTTTGTTTAATTATTTTCCGAAACTGTTAAACAAATTAATGGTTACTGTGTTATTATTGGGTATTGTTAAAAAGCGGTGCTTTCTTTAAACTGGCACAGATTTGGTTAATAATACTCAATATTGATGTTCTGTTGTTAATTTTACGGCTCTCATAGATTTGGCCACTTGATCAGCACACTTCTGAAACAGTGCCAAATAACAACTGAATCCATTGAAATTGAAGATACCATGCTTAAATAAACAAACATGTAAGTGTACATGTTAAGAGAACAAGAATGAATAACAATAAAGTCAGTGTTTTTCGTAAGGAGCACTTTAATGCCGCTCACCGTTTGCACAACCCTACTTGGACAGTTGAGCGAAACAAAGCAGTATTTGGATTGTGCAACAATGAAAATTACCACGGCCATAATTACGAATTAATAGTTCAGGTAACTGGAGAAATTGATAAAGAAACTGGTTATGTAATAGATATGAAACTATTGAGCGATTTAATCAAAGAAGAAATACTGAATAAGTTCGATCATAAAAACCTGAACTTAGATACACAAGAATTTCAATCCTTGATTCCATCTGCTGAAAATATAGCAGTGGTTTGTTATGAATTATTAAGAAAAAAATTAGATCAACATTTAGACTTAAAAATTAGATTATATGAAACAGAGCGAAATTTTGTCGAATATCCGTCTTAAAGGAGATAAAATCGAATTCACTGAAGAAATGATTGAAGACATGGGAGATAGCCATATCAGTACATCTATAGATACACCTATGGTTGAAACTGCTTTTGATAAAACGGATGAAGAAAAAATGTTGCTTATACAAGAACATTTTAAAGCCATTATGGAAACAATGGGCTTAGACCTCTCCGACGATAGTTTGAAAGGAACGCCTAAACGTGTTGCAAAAATGTTTATTAAAGAAATATTCAGCGGCTTGAATCCAGCCAATAAACCATCTATTGCACTCTTCGAAAATAAATACAAGTACAATGAAATGTTGGTAGAAAAAAACATTTCATTTTACAGCAATTGCGAACATCATTTTGTACCAATTATTGGAAAAGCACATCTTGCTTATATTAGTAATGGTAAGGTTATTGGATTGAGTAAGTTAAATCGTTTGGTAGAGTTTTTTGCAAAAAGACCCCAGGTTCAGGAGCGTTTAACTGTTCAAATAGCTAAAGAGTTGCAAACTGCATTAGGCACCGAAGATGTTGCCATTGTAATTGATGCAAAACATTTATGCGTTGCAAGCAGAGGTGTAGAAGATGATACTTCTTCTACCATCACGGCTTTTTATGGCGGTAAATTTAAAGAGGAGAAAAGAAAAGAAGAATTTTTAAGGTATTTAGAATTGAAAACGGAATTCTAAAATATATTTAAAAACACTTACTTTGCTGCATAAATTATCTGTTTATGATGCATGCGTTTGTTTTTCCTGGACAAGGTGCTCAGTTTTCCGGTATGGGAAAATCCCTTTATGATTCTAGTGTATTGGTTAAAGAATTATTTGAACAAGCCAACGAAATATTGGGTTTTAGGATTAGTGATACCATGTTCTCGGGATCTGATGAAGCATTGAAACAAACCAATATTACTCAACCAGCCATTTTCTTACATTCTATTGCAGCATATAGAACCATCGTAAATGCAAAGCCAGCAATGGTTGCAGGGCATTCATTGGGTGAGTTTTCTGCATTGGTGGCCAATGGTGTTTTAAGTTTTGAAGATGCGCTTAAATTGGTAAGCATAAGGGCAAAAGCAATGCAAAAAGCATGTGAATTAAACCCTTCAACAATGGCTGCTGTGTTGAATTTAGCAGATGATAAAGTAGCTGAAATTTGTTTGGCTATTCAAAATGAAACAGGTGAACTTGTTGTACCTGCAAATTACAATTGCCCGGGTCAGTTGGTAATTAGCGGTTCAATAAAAGGCATCGACATTGCATGTGCAAAAATGAAAGAAGCTGGTGCTAAACGCGCATTGGTTTTACCTGTTGGCGGAGCATTTCACTCTCCATTGATGTCTCCAGCAAAAGAAGAATTAGCTGCGGCAATTCAATCAACTAATTTTAATATACCAACATGTGCAGTTTATCAAAATGTAGTTGCAACAGCAGTAACAGATCCAACCGCAATAAAAAATAATTTAATAGAACAATTAACTGGTCCTGTGAAATGGACACAATCTGTTCAACAAATGGTAGCAGATGGAGCAACTCATTTCACAGAATGTGGTCCAGGAAAAGTATTGCAAGGGTTAATTGGTAAAATTGCCGGAAACAATGTTTCTGTTGACGGAGTCAATTGATACTACAATTGATCCATTCTCCATCAAAACTGGCATTGAATTTTTTATAAAATTCGATTGCGGGTGTATTCCAATCAAGTACCTGCCATACGATACCCTTTAGGTTTCTTTCTTTAGCTTCAACCATTAATCGTTCAAACAGTTGTTTGCCGATATGTTGTCCGCGCATTTTTTTTGTTACCAATATGTCTTCTAGGTACATCCTCTGACCTTTCCAAGTACTATATCGAATATAATAAAGTGCAAATCCTTGGATAATTGGTTGACTATCTGTTGAATCTTTTTCTTCAGCTACAAATGCCCACCAAACTGGGTTTTGGCCAAATCCGCTATCAATAAAATGGTCTAAACTTACAGTTACTTCTTCTGGAGCTTTTTCATACTCGGCCAATTCTTGAATTAATTCAAGAATTCTGGAACAATCTTTTTTTTCTGCTCTTCTAATGGTAATCATTATTAAGAATTTTGTTCAACCTTGATGCTTAACAATACTTTTATTTGTCAGCTTAATGCTTGACTGAAATCATTGATAATATCTTCAATATTCTCAATTCCTACACTTAAACGAATGAGGCCATCTGTAATACCTGATTGTATTCTTTCTTCTCTTGGAATACCCATATGACTCATGCTTGCAGGGTGCGATAACAATGTGTCAGGCGTTCCAAATGAAATGGCTTTAACACACATTTGTAATCGGTTGATAAATTGTTGCCCAGCTTCAATTCCACCTTTTAGTTCAAAACTCATCAATGCTCCTGCATGCCTCATTTGTTTCATTGCAATGGAATAATCAGGGTGAGAAGGCAAGCCACTATAATTTACTTTTTCTACAGCTGGATGTTGATCTAAAAAAACAGCAAGGTCCATTGCATTATGACAATGACGTTCCATTCTTAATTCTAAGGTTTTCATTCCTTGAGTAAGTAAATAGGCGTCAAAAGGATTGGTGTTTCCTCCTAATAAAACATGCCATTTCCAAATTGGACCATTCATTTTATCTAAATCTTTTCCTAGCAGAACACCGCCAATTGCTGTACCGTGACCATTTAAAAACTTGGTAGTAGAATGCATTACAAAGTCTGCACCAAATGCAAAAGGTTGCTGTAAATAAGGCGTTGCAGCAGTATTATCAACTGAAACAAGTACATTGAATTTTTTTGCAACGGTACAAACCATTTCTATATCAATGCAGCGCAATGTAGGATTAGAAGGTGTTTCAATATGAATCAGTTTGATGTTTGTATTATTCTTTAAACTGCTTTCTATTGTTGCGGCATCTACTAAATCAATCATAATGGTATTGATGCCTGTGCCCGCTAACACTTTTAACAATAATTCATGTGTGCCCCCATATAAAGCATGATGAGTTAGAATGGCATCACCTGATTGTAAATTGCCTAAAAACAAAGTGGTAAGAGCAGCTTGGCCACTTGAATGCAATAAGGCTTTTAATTGCAATGGTTGATTTTGTTCGTCTCTTATGCCGAAAGATTCCAATGCAGCAATTGTTTCTGCTGCTGTTGTAAAGCTTGGGTTACCCCATCTACTATAAAGTTTTGATTTGTCTTTGCCTGCAAAACGCTCGCTACCTTCCTGTGCAGTATCAAATGTAAAAGTAGAACTTGCATAAATAGGCGTAAGGTGTGCATGGTCTGCATTATCATGACCAGAGGCATGAATGGCTGTAGACCCCATCCCTGTTAATTTTTGTTGACTACTCATAATTCAAATCTTTTTTTGTATCTCATATCTCTTATCTCATATCTCATATCTCATATCTTGTATCTCATATCTCATATCTCATATCTCATATCTCTTATCTCATATCTCTTAATTCTAATACGCCCATTTTACCAAAGTAGCGCCCCAAGTAAATCCTCCACCAAAAGCAGCTAGTACCAGGTTGTCTCCTTTTTTTAGTTTGCTTTCCCAGTCCCATAAACACAATGGAAGTGTTGCCGCTGTTGTGTTTCCGTATTTTTGAATATTAATCATTACTTTTTCTTTAGACAATCCCATTCTATTTGCTGTTGCATCAATGATTCTTAAATTGGCTTGATGCGGCACTAACCATGCAATGTCTTCGCCTGTTAATTGATTTCGTTCTAATAATTCGGCGCTAACATCGGCCATTCCTTTTACTGCAAATTTAAATACGGCCTGCCCCTCTTGATATGCAAAATGTTCTTTGGCCAAAACTGTTTCTACAGTTGCTGGTTTAAGAGAACCTCCCGCTTTCATGTGTAGGTATTCTCTTCCACTGCCATCACTTCTAAGAATACTGTCTTTTACTCCATTTTCATCAGTTGAAGGTTCTAATAATAAAGCACCTGCACCATCACCAAATATAATACAAGTTGCACGATCGGTATAATCTATGATCGCGCTCATTTTATCAACTCCAACCACAATTACTTTTTTATAACGTCCACTCTCAATGTACATAGCGCCCGTTGTTAGAGCATATAAAAAACCACTACATGCAGCACTCATATCATATCCCCATGCATTGGTTGCCCCAATTTTATCTGCAATGATATTGGCTGTTGCAGGAAATACCATATCAGGTGTAACTGTAGCACAAATGATACAATCAATCTCTTTCGCATCCATGTTTTTTTTCCTCAAGATTTCTTGAATCGCCGGAACTGCCATATCGCTGCTTCCTTTGCCAGATTCTTTCAAAATTCTTCTTTCTTCAATTCCAGTTCTAGATCTAATCCATTCATCATTTGTGTCTACCATTTTCTCCAAATCGAAATTGGTAAGCTTGGTTTCAGGAACATATCCTCCAACTGCAGTAATTGCTGCTGTAATTTTCTCCATTTTTCTTCTAATTAGTTGATATTATTGGGATTTTTATTATTATATAAAACCCTAAAGATACAGCTAATTGCATTCTTTTTACTAATTTAGTGGTCATTTATGATAGCATTTGTTAGAGGTCATTTTGCAGTTAAAACACCCGCTCGTATAGTGGTTGATGTAAATGGTATTGGTTATGAATTGCATATTAGTTTAAATACCTATTCTGCTATCAGTAATAAAGATAGTGGGCAGCTTTTTACTTATTTGCACATTACCGAAAACGCGCAAAGCTTATTTGGGTTTGCAGATTTAGCAGAAAAAGAATTGTTTATGCAATTGATTAGCGTTTCTGGTGTGGGTGCTTCAACTGCTAGGATGATGTTGTCTGGATTAAAGCCAGCAGAAATAACAAGGGCCATTGTGCAGGGGAATACAAAACAGTTGGAAGGAATTAAGGGAATTGGTAAAAAATCTGCGGAAAGATTAATTGTAGAATTGAGGGATAAATTGGGCAAACAATCAAACGATTCGATTTTAGCCGGATTTAATGAACCTCAAAAAGATACAGATGCTGTAAATGCATTAATTTCATTGGGAATTGGAAGAGTAATGGCAGAGCAAGCAGTAAAAAAAGTAGTACAAATGCAGCCAGACAATAACTCATTAGAAGATATCATTAAATTAGCACTTAAAAACTTATAAGCGATCGCATAGAGCTCTACTTCACCAAGTTTCCGGTTTTTGCATTATTCAAGGATTTTTCTGTCCATTATTAATTTACTGCTATGTGCTCAATTAGTTGCACAACAGAAGGACAGTTTGCGTTTTCCAATTAGCGATCGCAGAGGCGACCCGTTTACCAGTACTACTAAAAATCCTTTTGATTTAAACGATACCGCGCTCATCAAAAAATCAATCGAATACGATCCAAAAACAAAATCTTATTTCATCAAAGAAAAAATCGGATCAACCATTTATAGAAAACCTACAACCGTTCAATTTGATGAATATTGGCGCCTGCAAAATCAACAAGCAGAAAAAGACTATTTTAAAAAAAGAGCAGATGCGTTAACGCAACTCAATAAAAAAGTTGCTCGCCCTCCAATGCGCGTATACGATAAATTATTCGATCGGATTTTTGGCATGAGTGGTGACAATTTAAAAGTGGATATTCGTCCAAGTGGCGAAGTGAATATTTTGGCCGGTTATCAAGGACAAAATATTAAAAATCCAACACTTCCAGAACGCGCAAGAAAAAATGGCGGCTTTGATTTTGATATGAATGCCAATCTTAATCTCAACGCAAATATTGGAGATAAGTTAAAATTCCCCATCAATTACAATACTTTATCTAATCTGGGTTTTGATAATCAATTGAAACTGGATTACAAGGGTATGGATGATGAAATCATCAAGAGTATAGAAGCGGGTAATATCTCTTTTCAATCAAGAGGAACTTTAATTCCTAGTGCGCAAAATTTATTCGGAATTAAAACGCAATTGCAATTTGGAAAATTATTTGTTACAGCTGCATTGGCCAATCAACGATCTACCAGACAAACATTGTCCTTACAGGGAGGAGCTGCTACTCAATCTTTTCAAAAAAGATTAGATGATTACGAAGAGAATAGACACTTTTTGATGGGTAATTTCTTTCGAGCCAATTTTAATAAAACAATGCGCAATTTACCTGTTGTAAATTCGCAAGTACAAGTTCAGCGAGTAGAAGTATGGGTAACCAATAGAACGGGAGCCACTACCGAAGCCCGTGATATTGTGGGACTAATGGACTTAGGAGAATCTAGGCCTTACAATCCATCTGTTCAATCATTAAGTATAAATCCATTGCCTGCAAATGGTGCCAATAATTTATTTAGTTCTTTGGTTGGAGATCCGAATGCGCGTAATCCAGCATTTATTAATAGTTTATTATTGAGTAAAGGGCTTCGACCAGTTGATGATTACGAAAAAACTTTTGCAAGAAAGCTTACCAGCAATGAATACTATTTTAATCCCCAGGCAGGTTTCATTTCTGTAAATACACAATTGCAAGCAGATGAAGTATTGGCAATTGCATATCAGTATACCTACAATGGTCGCGTATTTCAAGTGGGTGAATTTTCGCAGGATATTGCATTGGACTCTAATCAGGGTGTGCAAAAAGTATTGTTCTTAAAATTATTAAAAGCAACATCACAAAGGCCTGAATTGCCGCTTTGGGGTTTGATGATGAAGAATGTATATTCTTTGGATTTGTTTGGAGGTATACAAAGAGAGGATTTTAAATTAAATGTTTTATACGAAGAACCAAGTGGTGGATTAAAACGATTTTTGCCGGAAACTGCTCAGGCTGTAGAAGGGCAACCATTGTTGCGTTTACTGAATTTAGACCGGCTTAATAATCGAAACGATCCGCAACCAGATGGTGTGTTTGATTATATCGAAGGATTCACCATTTTGCCCCAAATGGGTAGGGTTGTTTTTCCTGTACTTGAACCATTCGGAAGAGATTTAGATACATTGGCATTTGCTGGTTTACCTGTTACTACTAAGAATAAATACATCTATTATCAATTGTATGATTCTATCAAAGCAATTGCTCAAACTTATGCGAATTTAAATCGATTCGTAATGCAAGGTCAAGTAAAGGGAAGCACAGGAGGATCGGAAATTTATTTAAATACGTTTAATATTCCACCAGGTTCGGTTGCTGTATCTGCAGGAGGTCAGGTGTTAAGGGAAGGATCAGATTTTATTGTTGATTATAATTTAGGGACAGTAAAAATCATCAATCAAGGAATCTTAAGTTCCAATCTGCCTGTTAGTGTTTCATTTGAAAACAATATAGGTTTTGGTGTTCAGCAAAGAGGATTTACCGGACTTAGATTGGATTATGTTGCGAGTAAAAAATTAAGTATCGGAACAAGTTTTGTAAAATTAGGTGAACGACCTTTTTTTACTAAAATGGGATATGGCGATGATCCAATTAGAAATACCATGTATGGATTTGATTTTAATTATAGATCTGACTTGCCAGGATTAACGAGGTTGCTCAATAAGTTGCCTTACTACGATACTAAAGCAAAGTCTTCTATCAACGCGTATGGGGAAGCTGCATTTTTACAGCCTGGTCATCCACCTCAAATTGGTAAAGGAGATCAGGGTTTAATTTTTATTGATGATTTTGAAGGTACAAGGGCAACCATTGATTTGCGCTTTCCTTTTGTATCATGGGCAATGGCATCTACACCACAAGGGAATGTCAAATTCCCAGAATCAACTTTAACCGATAGTATAGATTATAATAAGAACAGGGCTAAATTGGCTTGGTACAATATTGAACCCAATTTGCAAGATAAGAATAGCCCTAATAATCCTTTGCGAAGAAATTTAGCTGAGTTAAGTGATCCCAGGGTTAGGCAAGTATTTACCAATGAATTATTTCCACAGCGCACAACCAATATAACAGATGTGCAAGCTGCAACTTTCGACTTAGCGTATTATCCAACCGATAAAGGTCAATATAATTTTGAATCTTCTCCTACACAAATCAACGCTCAGGGAAAATTAAATAATCCAGCTGCAAGGTGGGGAGGAGTTATGCGCTCCATTGATCAAACAGATTTTGAAACCAACAATATTGAGTTTGTAGAATTTTGGATGCAGAACCCTTTTATTACCAATCCTACAAGTAAGGGTGGTAAACTGTTTTTAAATTTTGGTAATATCAGTGAAGATGTACTTAAAGACGGTAAAAGATTTTATGAAAATGGAATGAACACTCCTACTATTCCTGCTGCAGTTGACAGTAGCAATACCTGGGGCAAAACGCCGGTAAATCCAATTCAAATAACACAGGCATTTAGCAACGATCCTAATGATCGACCTTTTCAGGATGTTGGTTATGATGGATTGGATGATAATGGAGAGCGAAGAAAAAAAGGATATGTATTGAATCGATTGGCTAACAATTTTGGAGCAGGTTCTGCATTGTATCAAAGAACTTTACGAGATCCTTCTAATGACAATTATTTATGGTATAGAGATCCATCATTTGATGCATCGGGAACAGGTATTTTAGGCAGGTACAAAAATTTTAATAATCAACAAGGTAATTCTCCTGTTGCAACTACTGAGGGACAATTTACTTCTGCTGCTACTTTGTTTCCAGACAATGAAGATTTGAATAGAGACAATACACTGAATGAAACGGAGTCTTATTATGAATACGAAGTACAATTAAGACCTGGTATGGATGTTGGATCTGCACAGTTTCCATATATCACCGATAAAAGAAGGGTTACTGTTAATTCTGCCGACGGTATTACCAGAACAGAAGATTGGTTTTTATTCAGAGTGCCTATCAGAAATTTTTCTAGAAAAGTAGGTAACATTCCAGATTTCAAATCCATTCGTTTTGCAAGAATGTACCTCACCGATTTTGAAGACTCTGTTGTACTTCGTTTGGCAAGATTGGATTTGGTAAGAAACCAATGGCGACAATTTATTTACAATATCGATACCACGGGGTCTTATACTCCAATCAATAATGCAGGAACCAATACATCATTCAATACTTTGGCAGTTAACTTAGAAGAAAATAGCAGCAGACAACCTGTTAATTACATCATGCCGCCGAATGTTGAAAGAGTTCAATTGTTAAGTAATAATGGCGTGAACTTACAACAGAATGAACAAGCTTTAAGTTTGCGTGTAAATAATTTACAAACTGGGGGTACCAGAGGAGTTTTTAAAACCCTCAACTTAGACATACGGCGATACGCAAAAATGTCGATGTATTTACATGCAGAATCAATTGTTGGACAAGCTCCGATAAAAGACGATCAATTAAATGCAATTATTCGCATTGGGCAAGATTTTTTAAACAATTATTATGAAATAAAAATTCCACTAAAAATTACTCCACCAGGTCAATACCCCAGAGGGCAAGAAGAAAAAGTATGGCCTGATGCCAATAATATAGATTTTAGTTTGCGTGAATTAATTGATTTGAAGTTAGCAAGAAATAATAGCGGGGCATCGGTAACCACTATTTTCAGAAAATTAATTGGCAATAAAACTTTCTCCATCATGGGTAATCCAAATATGGGAGAAGTAAGGGGAATTTTAGTAGGGGTAGAAAATCCATTTATGGGTGATGGCCAATCGATTAGTACAGAAGTTTGGATGAATGAACTGCGCTTATCTGGTATTGATGAAAATGGAGGATGGGCAGCACTCGGAAGAGTAGATTTGGTATTGGCCGATTTGGGTACATTGTCTGTTTCTGCCAATAAATATACTCAAGGATTTGGTACAATTGAGCAAAGGGTAAATGAGCGGGCTAAAGATAATTTAACGCAATTTGATATAGCAGCAAATATTGATGCTGGAAAATTGATGCCCAAAAAAGCAAAATTGTCTATACCTGTTTATGCTAGTTTAAATAGAAGTATTCGAACTCCTGAATTCGATCCCTATGATTTAGATATTCGTTACAAAGAAAAATTAAGCAATAGTCCTTTGGCATTTAGAGATTCTATTGCAGATGCTGCGGCTGATCAAACAACCATTCAAACCTTGAATTTTACCAATGTAAGGGTGATGCCAAGTAATGGAAAACCAGGATTATTGAAGTTGAGTAATTTTGATTTGAGTTATGCATTTTCTCAAACGGATCATGCAAGTCCTGTAATCAAACAAAACAAAATAATCAGGCATCGAGCTGGCTTTGGATATACTTATATTGGTCAGAGTCAATTTCAAGAGCCTTTCAAAAAAATCATCAAAGGTAAATCGCCATGGCTTGCATGGATTAGAGACGCCAATTATAACTTAAAACCATCTTTTTTAAATTTTAGGGCCGACATCAATCGACAGTTTGGAGAATTTATACCGCGAATTGTAAATAACAATAATAGCAAAGTGGACAGAGTGGATACTACCTATGACAAGTATTTCACCTTTGATCGGTTTTATAACATGCGTTGGGATTTAACACGATCAATCAATTTTGATTTTAATGCAACCAATAATGCTAGGGTAGACGAACCTTTCGGTAGAATTGACAATGGCTTTAAGAAAGATTCAGTGCGCAATAATTTTTTAAATGGGGGCAGAAATACTTTGTATACCCAAAAGGCATTGCTCAATTATAATATTCCTTTAAACAAATTTCCCCTCTCCGATTGGATTACTGCAAGATATAGTTATGGAACTTCTTATGGTTGGATAGGGGCTAGTAGAATTGCTTTTAACCTTGGTAATACAATAGAAAATTCTCAAGAGAATAATTTTAATGCACAATTAAATTTTGGTAATTTATATACAAAATCTAAGTGGTTAAGAGCACTTGATAATATTCCAGTACCTAAATCTAAAAACGATCAGCTCTCTAATAAAGCCATCAATTCTTTGGGTGCTTCCTTGCCATCGAAAGATGAAGTATTAAAAGGATTAGAGGGCAAAGACAAAACTGCGGCCTTGCAAAAATGGCGACAACAAAGAAGAGATATCAGAATAGCAGACAAATTAAGCAGGGCCAATCAAACCCCAGAGCTAACCAGTTTTGAAAGAACTTTAGGGAAATTTATTACCATGTTTCGGCAGGCGTCTATCAATTATAGCGAAAATTTTAGAAGTAGGCTACCAGGTTATATGGATAGTGCGCAGTTTATTGGACAAAATTTTAAATCGATGGCTCCAGGTCTGGATTATGTATTCGGTAAACAGCCAGATAATGACTGGATCAACAATAAAATAGCTAGAGGATTATTATCCAAAGACAGTACATTTAATTTCATTTTTAGACAAAGCTTCGAACAAAGATTGAGTATCACTGCACAATTAGAACCAATTAGGGAATTCATCATTGATTTAAATTTAGATAAAACTTTTACCAAAGATTATACTTCTCTGATAAAAGATACAACTGGTTCTGGAAATAATTTTGGGCAATTAAATCCATTGTATAACGGAGGGTTTAGTATTTCTTATATTGCTTTTAGTACTTTATTTAAAAGTCAAAATCCGAATGAAATCTCTACCACTTTTAAAGCGTTTGAGAATAATAGAATCATTGTTTCTAAACGAATTGCAGAAGACAATCCATACTGGCAGGCATTGCCCAATAACCAGAAATTTACAGCAGATGGATACGCCCGCGGATATGGGCGCTATGCTCAAAGTGTTATTCTGCCGGCATTTTTAGCTGCCTATACCAATGAAAGCCCTAATTCGATTGCTTTAATAAAAGATGGTGCAAATAAAATAAGCACCAATCCTTTTAGGGGAATCTTGCCAAAACCAAATTGGAAAATTACCTATGCTGGCTTAAGTAAAATACCTTCTTTGGCCGCTTCATTCACTAATATCACCATCAGCCATGGATACAATGGGCAATTAAGTATGAACAGCTTTAATAGTGCTTTGCTCTATCAAGATCCTTTCCGATTGAATGCGCCAGGCTTTATTGATACCACAAGTGGCAATTTTATCCCTTTCTTTTTAATACCGAATGTGAGTATTTCTGAGCGATTTGAACCGCTTATAAAAATTGATATCACCACCATTAGTCAGTTTAATTTTAATTTTGAATACCGAAAGAGTCGTCAATTGAGTATGAGTTTGATTGATTATCAATTGAGTGAAAGTAGAAGTACAGAGTGGATACTTGGAATCAATTGGCGCAAACGAGGATTTAATCTTCCATTTAAATTACCGGGAGGTAAAGGCAAGAAATTGGAAAATGATTTAAATTTTAAATTGGATGTTTCTGTTCGTGATGTTTCAATCAGTAATAGTAGGCTCGATCAAAGCAATGCTTATGGAACAGGCGGACAAAAGGAAATTAGCATACAACCTGCTATTGATTATGTGCTGAATAATCGCATCAACATTAAATTCTTCTTCGATCAAAGAAGGGTTACTCCGTATATTTCTACATCAGCACCTATAACCAATACCAGGGCAGGTGTAAATGTGCGCATATCATTGGCGCAATAAAAAACGCTGGATCAATTCCCCAGCGTTTTCACAAACCATTGTGTATTTACAACTATTGGTTTTTTCTAAAAGCCCACTTGCTCAATTCTTTCCAACTCACTTTTTTACCATACATGAGTATGCCTGTTCTATAAATTTTTCCACTTAACCAAGTAGTTAATATAAAGCCGCCAATTAGGCTTAGCATACTTGCTGCTAGTTGCCAATACGGAACAGTTCCTGGAATTCCATAAGCAATTCTGGCCATCATCACCATTGGAGAACTGAAAGGAATAATACTTGCCCAAGTTGCAATAGAAGTGCTTGGGTCTTGTACAGCATTGGTCATAATGATAAAAGAGAAAATAATGGGCATTGTTATTGGTAGCATTAAGCTTTGCGCATCTTGAGGATCTTCGTTAACCACACTGCCCACTGCTGCAAATAATGAAGAATAAAATAAATAGCCACCTAAAAAATAAAAAAGAAAGCAACCAATGATAACAGGCCAATTGGCAGTACTCATGGTATGTTGAAATTTATAAATCTTTTGAGCCGCATCTCCTGCCTGTACCATCGACCCACCTGGCATTTGGCCATTGTATTGCTGTAAAGTGCTTACTTGTTGCATAACATCCTGCGGAATTAAAAACTGTGCTGCAGTGGATAGTCCAAGAATCAAAATGATCCAAAGCAAAAATTGAGTCAATCCTACACCACCTATTCCTACAATTTTCCCCATCATTAATTGAAATGGTTTAACACTACTGATCATTACCTCTGCAATACGATTGGTTTTTTCTTCCATCACACCTCGCATAACCATTGCTCCGTAAATAAACATGGTAATATAAATGAGCATTCCACTGCCAAATCCAATTCCATATGATAATGCAGCATTGCTTTCTGTTGCCGCATCTGTTCCTTCTTCTAAAGATTTTAATTCTGCAAATTTTGATTTGCTTCTGATGGAATCCAACGACCCTCTATTGATGCCTGCATCTTGTAATAATTTATCTTCTATGGCAGCATTAATTCTATCACTGATTTTATCTTCAGTGCCTAGCCCAATTCTTTTTTTAGAACGAATGATATAATCTGTTTTTTCGGTTCCTTCAAATTTTGGGATGATAATAATATCGGTGTATCCTTTTTTAATATAATTACTCGTATCTACGTTTTCTGGAAATTCAAAATGAATATCTTTTGCATCTTGAAGGTTTCCTTTAAAAAATCCATTGTTATCAACTACCGCAATTTTGTGTTCATCTTTCCCGCTGATGGATAAAAATGTAGCGCCTGCAAAGAAGCCTACCATAATGATTGGGGTAAGAATGGTAGTGAGTAAAAAGCGTTTATTCATTACCCTGCTTAAATATTCTCTTTGTATAATTATAAAAATCTTGTTCATGATTTGTTTGTTTTTCTTTTGATGGTTAGTCGTTCACTTGTTGAAATGCCCTGGCAGTAGAATGGGTATTTTCTACAAGCTTGATGAATATTTCATTTAACGAGGGGAGTATTTCTTTAAATGAATCTATGGTGTAATTGGCTTGAATAAAATAATTCAACACATCATTGCTCTTGTATCCTTCATTGATTTTTACAATCAATTCAGATTCTTTCTGTTCATCAACCAAAAATGCAGGAGATTCAACAGCAGTAGGAATGCTAGAAAGGTGGATGCTGAACTTATTTTCTTTGAATTGTTGTTTTACGTTGTGAACAGTTCCGTCTAGTACTTTTTTCCCGAGATTCACCAAAACAATATGGTCACAAATTTCTTCTACTTGTTCCATTCGATGGGTACTGAAAATAACAGTGCTTCCTCTTTCGGCCAATCCATAAATTTCATCTTTTATAAGATTTGCATTCACCGGATCTAGACCACTAAAGGGCTCATCTAAAATGATCAATTTTGGTTCATGTAATACCGTAGTAACAAACTGTAATTTTTGGCTCATGCCCTTGCTAAGATCTTCTACTTTTTTATTCCACCAAGTTTCCATTTCTAATCTTTTGAACCAAAACTTGATTTTTTCCATTGCCTCCGATTTGCTCAAACCTTTTAATTGAGCTAAATACATGGCTTGGTCTCCGATTTTCATTTTTTTATACAAGCCTCTTTCTTCTGGCATATAGCCGATCTTAATAATGTCTTCAGTAGGATTGAAAGTGCTCCCATCAAATTGGATGGAGCCGCTGTCTGGATAAAATATACCTGTTATCATTCTCAAAAGGGTGGTTTTGCCAGCACCATTTGGACCCAATAAGCCAAAAATGCTTCCTTTCTCAATGTTGAAACTAATATCATCAACCGCTTTTTGGGTAGCATAATATTTTTTAAGATTTTCTAATTCAAGAATTAAACTCATATCAATCTATTGTTATAATGATGAAGAACAATTTGTTTGTAGTGCGCTTGCTCAAAATATTACAAATACTGGAAAAGGTTTTTGTAATTTTGTTCTAAAGTACCTAAAAAATGAGCATGAAAGGATTAAAAAAATGGATAAGGTTAATTGTATTTGCTGGTATTCTTATTGGATTAAGTAGTTGGGGCTTTTTAGTACATAAAACCATTCATCAATTGGCTGTTTATCAATTGCCATCAACCATTGCGCCCTTCTTCTATGCAAATATGGACAAACTGGTTTACGATGCAGTAAGGCCTGATATAAGAAGGAATACAGATAGCACAGAAGCAACCAAACATTTTATAGATATTGAAGCATATGGCACGGATGCTATTCGCAAAATGCCTTTGGAATGGCAATCAGCACTTAATATTTATGCTAAAGATAGTTTACTAAAATATGGGTATGTTCCATACCAAGTAATTTTTACTAAAGAAAAACTGGTAGAAGCTTTTAAAATGAAAAACAAGGATAGCATTGTTTTTTATGCTGCAGACCTAGGTCATTATATTGGTGATGCCCATGTTCCTTTGCATACTACTTTAAACTATGATGGTCAATTGACCAATCAAAAAGGATTGCATAGTTTATGGGAATCAATGATTCCTGAATTGGGAATTGACAATTATAATTTATTTACCACCCACAAAGCAAAATACCTCAATAAGCCCGCATTAGCAATTTGGAAAGCCGTTAGAAATGCCAATGCCTTGTTGCCGGCAATGTTGGCAAAAGAAAAAGAAGTAACGCTTCAATTTTCTGATACCGAAAAATTCAGGGTTCAAATGCGCAGAGGTAAGGAAGTTAAAAATTATTCTACTGCTTTTGTAAAAGCCTACGCTTTATCATTAAAAAATACTGTCAACAATCAACTATTGGCTTCTTCTTCCTTGATTGCAGATTTTTGGTATACTGCATGGGTGGATGCCGGAAAGCCTGATTTATCAGGCCTGGTAAGTAATGCAGCTGAAAAGCAATCCTTGTTTGAAAATGAACTACAACTCTTTCAGCAGAATCAACTGATAAAAGCGAACAAATTATTGGCTAAAAAAGACGCAGTAAAAGAAGGAGACTAATTTATATTTGTTGACTTATCTGAAAAGCTACTTTCTGCCCATCCATTGCTGCACTAACAATACCACCTGCATAACCAGCTCCCTCTGCGCAAGGAAATAAATTGTTTAATTGAGGATGAGCTAGGGATATTGCATCTCTTGGAATTCTAACGGGAGAGGAGGTTCTACTCTCAGTTGCTACAACAACGGCTTCATTGGTTAAATAACCGCGCATTTTTTTACCAAAATGCTTGAAACCGCCTTGTAAATTCTTGAAGATAAAATCAGGAAGTACTTCATTTAAATTAGTTGATGCTAAGCCAGGTATATAACTGCATGTAGGTAAATTACCAGAAGCTTTATTGTTGCAAAAATCAACCATTCTTTGAGCTGGGGCTACCAGTTTTCCTCCGCCTGCGATAAATGCCTTTTTTTCTATTGCTTGTTGAAAATGCATTAATAACAATGGCGAATTGGAATCATGCTTATTGTTGAAAGATGGCCTCGGATTTTTTTTGAAATAATGCAACGCATCATCAACAGTAACCTGAACCACCATGCCACTATTGGCATATGGATTGTTTCTTTTACTAGGGCTCCAACCATTTACTACCAATTCTTCTCTATCGGTTGCAGCTGGAGCAATAATTCCGCCCGGGCACATACAAAAACTAAATACACCTCTTCCGTTTACTTGTTCCACCAAACTATAAGAAGCTGGTGGTAGATATTCATTTCGTTTTAAGCAATGATATTGAGCTGCATCTATCACTTGTTGCGGATGTTCTATTCGAACGCCCAATGCAAACGGTTTGGCTTCAATCAAAATATTTTTTCGATCCAATAATTCAAAAATATCTCTTGCCGAGTGGCCTGTTGCCAGAATATAGGCATCTGCTTTTAATGTATCTCCATCTGCTGTGAGAATGGACTGAATCTGATTGTTGTTGAATTGAATATCTATCAGTTTCTTTTCAAAATGGATGATTCCGCCACTATTGATAATTTGTTGCCGAATTGATGTAATTATCTGCGGTAATTTATTGGTTCCAATGTGCGGGTGAGATTGATACAAGACATTTTCATCTGCCCCAAATTGATAAAAAATCTGCAGTACTTTATCAATATTACCGCGTTTACTACTTCTGGTATATAATTTTCCATCACTGTATGTGCCTGCCCCACCTTCGCCAAAACAATAATTGCTTTCCGGATTAACTATTCCTTCTTTATTCAATTTTGCCAAATCTCTTCTTCGTGCTTTAACGTCTTTACCTCTTTCTATAATGATGGGCTGAATGCCCAATTGAATAAGTTCTAATGCAGCAAAAAGACCGGCAGGTCCGGCACCAACAATAATCACTTTTTTATTTGCTGAAGAAACAGTGGGGTAACTGTAAATTTCTTTCTCTCTATTAATAAATGGCTCATTGATAAATACTTGAACAGTAATATTTACCCAAGCTTGTTTACTGCGAGCATCAATTGATTTTTTTGTAATAATAAAGCCATTCACATCCGTTGGCTCAATGCCAATGGTTTTGGCAATATAGGTTTGAATAATTGAATCAGCCGCAGCTTCTTCTGGCTTTAATTTTAGGGTGATTTCTTTTTGCATACCGTTAGGGTTTTATCCTAAAAAGTGGCTTTATGAAGTAGTAATCTAGAAGGGTAAATCGTCCACTACTTCCGAAGCAGGAGGAATATCGTTATAATTAGATGATGGTGGCATATCTCCTTCGCCTGATAATTTAAGGGTTTCCATTCTCCAGGCATCTAGGTTAGTGATGTAATTGTCTTTTCCGTCTTTATTCCATTTAGTTCCCTTGATATTGAACAATACTTTTACTTCATCATTTA
>CANGTR010000006.1 GCA_947456855.1 Sphingobacteriia bacterium
GCCAAATAAAAATGCGCCCAATAAACTTCTTAATTCTGGATCTGTTTTTTTACTTCCACAATGTTGCAATTCTTCTAAAATAGTATGCCCCATTCCAAGTGCTTCCAATTGATGTTGTGCATAAAAGCTTTGTTCTACATTGTGCCCCCAATCTCTGGCTCCTGTAAATTTTTCCGTTCCAGCTACAATTCTTAATAGGGTAGACTTTCCTTTACCATTTGCGCCTATTAGTGCAATCTTATCTCCTCTTTCAATTTCTGCTGAAGCATTGGTTACTATATGATTGTTGCCAAATTGTTTTCCAATGTCTTTTAATGTAACCAATACCTTTCCTGGTATTTTTTCCAATTGAAAATTGATTCTAAGGTCGGGTCTTTCTAACTGAACATCTTCAATTTTATCTAATTTGTCTAGTCTCTTTTGTACGCTTTGTGCCTGAGCTGCTTTACTGGCTTTGGCTTTAAATCTTTCAATGAATCTTTCTTGTTGACGGATATAATCTTGCTGATTTTCAAAAGCTTTTTGTTGCATATCTATCCTGATCAGTTTCTCCTGTTCATAAAAGTCAAAATCGCCCGTATAGATGTGCAATTGTTGTTGGTATAATTCAACAATTTTATTCACCATTCTGTTGAGGAAGAATTTATCATGGCTTACAATTACAACACTGCCCTTATAATGTATGAGGTATTTTTCGAGCCATTCAATGGAAGGTAAGTCTAAGTGGTTGGTAGGTTCATCCATTAATAAAACATCGGGTTGTTGTAAAATCATTTTTGCCAACAAAACCCTCATTCTCCATCCTCCACTAAATTCTTTGTAAGGTCTTATTAAATCTTCGTTGCTAAAACCCAATCCATGCAATACCTCTTCAGCTTTATGTTGAATATTGTAACCATCGAGTACATCTAATTCATGCAATGCATCCGTATATTTGATTAGCAGTGCTTCGTCTTCCGAATTTTTTTCCAATTCCATTCCTAAGGCTTCTATTTCTTTCTCCAATGCCCTCACTCTTTCAAATGCACCCAGCGCTACTTCAGTTATATTATCGTTGGTGTCAAAACTCAATAAGTCTTGATGGAGATATCCAATTGTAGTATCCCTTCCTTTCTCTAAAGTTCCTTTAGAAGGTTGATATTCACCTACCAATACTTTTAACAAAGTAGATTTACCAGTTCCATTATAACCAACCAAACCTATTCTATCTCCTGGTTGTATATGCCAGGTTGCGTCTTCAACAATTACCCTTGCCCCAAACTCAAAAGTTACATTTTGTAAACCTATCAACATGTCAATCAAATATTTAAGTGGGCAAAGGTAATTCTAATCTGCTGCCAAATTAAATTGCTTTAATTTTGTTGAATAATTTTTTATGAAAAATTGGAATCTATGCATGTTTGTGATGCTTTTAATTGCCTGTAATACAGCTGACCAAAAAGCACCATCAGCCAAAGAACCAATGATTTTGGACGGAAAAAGCATACAAACTGAAGCCTTTCATCAATCTTTTAAAAAATTCTTACATACCTATTATCAATTAAAAGACCAGTTTATTGCCGAAAATGAACCTTTGGTTGACACTATGGCAAAACAATTATATCATTCTATTGATAGCCTATTAATCAGTGAACTAAATGGCGATACTACTGCAAAAGCTGCTGCTCTATCCTATTTAGATGGGATTGCAGCAGAAATCAAAGGACTTTTGGGAGAAAAAGACCTAGATGGTAAAAGAAAGTCATTTCACATGATCAGTGAACAATTGTATGATTTAATTAGCACTGTTCAGTACAACCAAGAAGTAATTTATCACGAGTATTGTCCAATGGCATTTAACAATGATGGTGCAAGTTGGTTAAGCAATTCCTCCATCATCAATAATCCGTATTTACCTAAAATTATGTTGAATTGCGGAGAAGTTAGGGATTCAATTGATTTTAGAAGAAAACAATAGGTTTAAAGAACCAAGCATTCATTTTTTTGTTTGAACAATGTATATGAAACAATTGATTTGGGTATTGATTTTGTTGGTGTTTGGTTTAAGCGGGTTTTCTCAAGAAAAATTCACCATCAGCGGATACATTAAAGATAGCCTTAGTGGAGAAACATTGATTGGGGCTAATTTGGGTATTAAATCAGCTGGAAAATCGATTGTTAGCAATGGATATGGTTTTTTCTCCATCACTTTACCTCAAGGCACCTATCAATTAACTGGTTCTTTCATAGGATATCAATCCAAGGAAATTGTTATTGAATTAAAAGAGGATAAAATTTTTAATGTGCTCTTGTTGCCCAATTCTGCAGTAATCAATAATGTAACCGTTGTTTCAAGAAGAAGAGATAATAATGTCAAGACCGCTCAAATGGGTAAATTCGAAATGAATGTAAACACTGCAAAAGCATTGCCTGCATTTTTTGGAGAAGTTGATATTTTAAAAACGTTACAATTGTTGCCAGGTATCAGAAATGCAGGAGAAGGCAATGCTGGATTTTATGTAAGAGGAGGTGGCCCAGATCAAAACTTGATTTTATTAGATGATGCGGTAGTATACAATACTGGTCATTTATTTGGCTTCTTCTCCATTTTCAATGCAGATGCTATCAAGAATGTTACATTGATAAAAGGAGGGATGCCTTCTCAATATGGTGGAAGATTGTCTTCGGTAGTAGATGTTGCCATGAAAGAGGGCAATCGAAATAAAACACAGGTTGATGCTGGTATAGGTTTGATTGCATCCAGATTTTCAATACAAGGCCCATTGTTAAAAAACAAAGCGTCTTATATTGTATCTACACGCAGAACCTATGTTGATGCCTTTGCAAAACCGTTGATTAAAAAGACCAGTGATTTTTATGGTTCGGGTTATTATTTCTATGATGTTAATGCCAAATTTAATTATCAGTTTTCCGAAAAGGATCATATTTATTTAAGCGGCTATTTCGGCAGAGATAAATTTACATTTAACAATGCAGCTCGTTCTTTTAAAACACTCATTGATTGGGGCAATTCAACCGCAACACTCAGATGGAACCATGTATTTAATAAAAAACTTTTTTCCAATACTACCTTGGTTTATAATGATTATAAATTTGGCTTAGATGGAACACAAAACAATTTCAAAATCAATCTTTCATCAGGAATTAGAGATTTAAATGTAAAAACTGATTTTGATTTTTATCCCACACCGGAACATAAATTAAAGTTTGGTGTACAATATACTTTTCATACATTTTTGCCAAATGTGTTGAGTGGGAACCAAGACAGTGTAGTCTTTACTCCATCTAATGCAACTAAAAAATATGCCAATGAGTATGCTGCCTATCTGCAAGACGATTGGGAAATTAATGCTAAGCTTAAATTAAATGTAGGCTTACGCTTTAGCTTGTTTCAACAAGTGGGCAAATACACTTATTATCAACAAGATGCCAATGGAAATAATGTAGACAGTACCATTTATGGAAGTGGTCAACTGGTTAAAAGTTATGGAGGTATTGAGCCTAGAGCAACTTTTAGGTATGCCTTGAATGAAACAGCTTCCATCAAAGCAGGTGTTACTAGAAATTTGCAATACATTCATTTGGTTACCAATGCTGGATCTACTTTGCCAACAGATCTTTGGGTGCCCAGTACATTGAGGGTTCAGCCTCAAATCAGTTGGCAATATGCTGCAGGATTTTTTAAAAATTTTAAAGAAGGTATGTTTGAAACATCTATTGAAGCATATTATAAAACAATGCAAAATCAAATTGAATATCGCGAAGGATATACTCCTTCGTTGAAGGATCCGGAAGAAGATTTTGTTTTTGGAAATGGATGGAGTTATGGAACAGAATTATTCATCAATAAAGTAAAAGGACAGTTTACTGGCTGGATAGGATATACGTTGAGTTGGACATGGCGTCAATTCAATGAGTTGAATCAAGGGCAAAAATTCCCTAGTAGGTACGATAGAAGACATGATATTTCTGTTGTTGGAAATTATGAATTGAATAAAAATTGGAAATTCTCTACCGTATTTGTTTATGGCACTGGAAGTGCTATCTCTGTTCCAGAAAGATTTTATTTTATCAATGGTACATTGTCTCAACAATTCAGTAGTATTAATTCTTACAGAATGAATCCATATCATCGTTTAGATATTGCAGCAACTTATACGCCAAAACACAAGAAACAAAGAAAGTATACAGATAATTGGGTGTTCAGTATCTATAATGTATATAGCAGGCTCAATCCATATTTCATTTACTTTGATCAAGAGGGGTCTGCCGCTCAGGGGAATTTAAAAGTATCTGCTAAACAAGTTTCTTTGTTCCCGATACTTCCATCCATTACTTGGAATGTGAAATTTTAATAATTAATGCTTAGGTAAATATCGAATCACTACTTTGGCATTTTTCTCTTCATTAGAAGCAAGAAAAACTTCATATCTCTTCTTGCCTGCAGTAATCACCATTAGTGCATGATTTGGGGGGATCTCACCTAGATTTTCTGCCACAATTACCAATTCATGTACATCATCAGTCAGGCTATTGTTAATCTTAAAAGAAATAGGAGTATACGATAAACGTTTGTTTTTAACTACTAGAACATTATTGTGATAAACAGAAATGGTATCGTTGTCGATGGTGCCATTGTCAAATAAATCAATTTGAATCATTTCTTCATCTGTAATGATTGTTTTTATCAAGTTGTTTTCCCTTTCTTTTAAGTCTTTTGGAACTGGCAGGTTCCTTTTTTCTGAAACAGTAGCATCTGCAGGAGGCATAGTGTTGGTTTCTATTGCCTCTTCGTTTCTTTTTAATGGTTTTTCTGGTGGCGTGGTTTCTGTTTTTTTAGATGGTATGCCAGTTGGATTCGTATTTTTATTGGATGGGGTAGCGGGAACGGATTTTTTTAAAGGATTTTGTGTTAAAGATGTTGGATTTGATTTTGTTGGAGTACTGTCTTTAGATTGTGGTTTTAAAAAATCTTCTTTTGCAAAATCAGATACAGGCACTTTTTCTAAATAAACAGTTCCACTTCCGCAGTCTGCTTTGTCTTTTATATTGGTAGAAATGAAACTGCCCTGAAATACCTCTAGCTTTCCTACTTTACTATAGTCCAAATAACAAGTCATTAAGCATGGCTCTGTTTTGTTGCCCACTTTAAGGTCTACTAAACTGGTTTCTTTAATTAATAAAGTTTTTGATTTTACGTTATAAATTCCTTGTAATGTGGCTTTTCCATAAAATACAGTAGTCTTATAGGAGAAAGTAACCCCTTTAATTGCATTATTAGACAATTGATTGAGCTGAATTTCATATTTGTACATTTCTTCTCTTGCACCTTCATTAAAAACTCCACTTGAAGAACTAAAATATCCTCTCCATATACCTGTTATTTTTTGGGCAGGTAGCTGAAATAGTATGAACAATAAAGCAATCAGGGTAAAAAATAGCTTCATGGTGCAAAACTAACAAGAACAAAGGGATTAGCCCTTATAAAAAAGCGTTAAAGGTTTTAGGGTATTTGTTACCTTTGCATACTTATTTATTACAGATACAATAAAACTATGATCAATATCAGTTTTCCGGATGGAGCAGTTAGGCAGTATGAATCGGGTATTTCAGCTATAGATATAGCCAAATCCATCAGTGAAGGATTGGCAAGAAAAGTGTTGGTGGCCAGTGTGAACAATGTAGTTGTGGATGCATCTAGGGCCATCGAAAAAGATGCTTCTGTAAAATTCCTAACATGGGATAATGAAGAAGGTAAAAATACATTTTGGCATTCAACCGCGCATTTGATGGCAGAAGCCATCGAGGCTATTTTTCCTGGCGTGAAATTCTGGGTAGGCCCAGCATTGGAAAAAGGGTTTTACTATGATATGGATTTAGGTGATCGAAAAATCACAGAAGAAGATTTGTTGGCCATCGAAAAGAAGATGAATGAATTGGCAAAGAAGAACAATGCTTTTCTGAGAATTGAAAAATCCAAACAAGATGCCATCAATTATTTTGATCAAAAAGGCGATGAATACAAATTAGACCTATTAACCAATTTAAAAGATGGTGAAATTACGTTGTATCAACAGGGTGAATTTACTGATCTCTGTAGAGGCCCACATATTCCGCATACTGGTTTTATCAAAGCGATAAAATTGACCAATATAGCCGGAGCGTATTGGAAAGGAGACGAGAAAAATAAAATGCTTACTCGTTTGTATGGAGTAAGTTTCCCTTCTCAAAAAGAATTAGATGAGTATTTATTGATGTTAGAAGAAGCCAAGAAAAGAGATCATCGAAAACTCGGTAAAGAATTGGGTATCTATACAATGAATGATGACATTGGTCAAGGATTAATTCTTTGGATGCCTAATGGTACCGTGATTATAGAGGAGTTAGAAAAATTAGCCAAAGAAACAGAAAATGAAGCTGGCTACAAACGAGTGGTAACGCCACATATAGCCAAAGAGAATTTATATATAACCAGCGGACATTTGCCTTATTATGCAGATAGTATGTTTCCACCAATGGAGATTGATGGTGAAAAGTTTTATCTAAAAGCAATGAATTGTCCGCATCATCATAAAATTTTTGATGCCGAACCAAAGAGCTATCGCGACATGCCATATCGGATAGCAGAGTATGGTACATGTTACAGGTACGAACAGAGTGGAGAATTGTTTGGTTTGATGCGAGTAAGGTGCTTGCATATGAATGATGCCCATATTTATTGTACCAAAGAGCAATTCATGGAAGAATTTAAAGCCGTGAATGATATGTACATAAAGTATTTCAAGATTTTTGGAATAGACAAATATATAATGCGGTTGAGTTTGCATGATCCTGAAAAGCTAGGACAGAAATATGTTAACGAACCCGAGTTGTGGTTAGAAACTGAAGAGTTGGTAAGAAATGTATTGATAGAAACAGGTGTTCCTTTTGTTGAAGTTAAAGGCGAAGGTGCTTTTTATGGCCCTAAGATTGATGTGCAAATTTTCAGTACCATTGGCAGAGAATTTACCCTCGCTACCAATCAAGTAGATTTTGCACAACCAAGAAGTTTTAATTTATCTTTCACCAATAAAGACAATGAGCCTGAAATACCTTTAATCATTCACCGTGCACCATTAGGAACGCATGAAAGATTTATTGGATTTTTATTAGAACATTATGCTGGTAAGTTTCCGGTTTGGATTGCTCCACTACAGGTAAAAATTTTACCCATCAGTGATAAATTTTTACCTTATGCAAATGAAGTAACTAAGCAACTTAAAAATTTAGGGGTAAGGGTAGAGGTAGACGACAGAAATGAAAAAATAGGCAAGAAAATAAGGGATACTGAATTAATGAAAGTGCCATATATGTTGGTAATTGGAGAAAAAGAGATGAATGAAAATCAGGTATCCGTACGTAGACAGGGTAAGGGAGATTTAGGTACAATTGGGGTAGAAAGCTTTATTAATCAAATTTTAGATGAAATTGTAAATCGTAAATCGGGCGAATAGCCTAAAATAGCTATATCTTTATCAAAATTTATAAACCAAACAAGTTTTAATGGCATTACCACCAAGAGGCGGAGGAAGATTTAATCCAAGATTTAACAGGCAGCCTGAGCCTGAACACAGAATTAATGACAGAATTAGGGTTCCCCAGATTCGTTTAGTAGGAGACAATGTAGAAGTAGGTATTTATTCTACTCAAGATGCATTGAAAATAGCACAAGAACAGGAATTAGACCTTGTGGAAATTTCTCCAACAGCTGATCCTCCCGTATGTAAAGTTATAGATTACAAAAAATTCTTATACGAGAAGAAGAAGAAGGAAAAGGAGATGAAAGCCAATTCTAAGCAAAGCGAAATCAAAGAAATTCGTTTTACGCCTAGTACCGATGATCACGACTTTAATTTTAAGGCAAAACATGCAGAAAACTTCTTAAAAGACGGTAATAAGGTAAAAGCATATGTGCAGTTTAAAGGACGAGCGATTATGTTTCAAGACCGTGGTCAGTTGCTCTTGCTAAAATTTGCAGAAAGGTTGGCAGAAGCTGGTACATTGGAAAGCATGCCAAAACTAGAAGGAAAGCGAATGTTTGCCATTTTTACCCCAAAAACAGGCAAGAAGAAATAGTGAATTTTGCCATTTCATGACAAAATCCTACCTTTGCAATCCAAAATTTTCCCGTAAGGCCAAAACAAGTGTACTCCCCGTGGAGAACCGCCAGCAGGGTGTAATCTTAATAAGATTATTTAAATGCCAAAAGTAAAAACAAACTCCAGCGCTAAAAAGCGTTTTAAAGTGACCGGAACCGGAGAGATCAGTTTCCAAAAAGCATTCAAGCGTCACATCCTAACCAAAAAATCGAAGAAGCGCAAGCGTGCTTTAAGACAGAAAGGTATTGTTGGATCTACTAACAAGGATTTCGTTTTACGCTTATTACGCCTAAAAGGTTAATTAGCCGCTTTTTAAACAGATTATTCATCACCGTTAGCCCAGCTAACTTCAAAACATTTTAGTATGCCACGTTCAAAAAATGCAGTTGCATCAAGAGCAAGGAGAAAAAAGATTCTCGACCAAGCAAAAGGATTCTACGGAAAACGTAAAAACGTTTATACAGTAGCCAAAAACGTTCTTGAAAAAGGACTTACTTATAGTTATGTAGGTAGAAAATTGAAAAAGCGCGAATACCGTCAATTATGGATCGCTCGTATCAATGCAGCCGTAAGAGAAGAAGGAATGACCTACAGTCAATTTATCAATAAGTTGAGTGTTAAAGGAATCGACTTGAACCGTAAGGTACTTGCTGATTTAGCAATGAACGAGCCAGCTAGTTTCAAAGCATTGGTTGCTTCAGTTAAGTAATTTCTTTGAACTATAACACATTTTAAAACCGGTTGCAGCAGCTCCGGTTTTTTTTATTTCCACTTTCCATCACAAGAACTATTTTTGTCATCTAAAAGGAAATTCTCGGAATGAATAATACCTACACCTCTCTGGTAAACCAGACCTTTCACTTTCCACAAGAAGGATTTGATGTAAGCGATGAAGGATACCTTCAGTTTAATGAAGTAGATATCAAGAAATTAATTGATAAACACGGTACTCCATTAAAATTAACTTACTTACCAAAGATTGGTATGCAAATTAATAAAGCCAAAAACATGTTTGCCAATGCTTTTAAAAAGCACAAATATGAGGGAGAATATTTTTATTGTTATTGTACAAAGAGTTCTCATTTTTCTTTTATTGTAGAAGAAACTTTGAAGCACAATATCCATTTGGAAACTTCCTATGCATACGATATTGAAATTATCAATAAACTATACCAAAGAAGAAAAATCAATAAGGAAACCTTTATTATTTGCAATGGATATAAGCAAAAAAACTATACTTCTCGTATTGCTAAATTGATCAACTCCGGGTTTAAAAATGTGGTTCCCATTTTAGACAATAAAGAAGAACTGCAAGCCTACAAGAGAAGTGTACGATCAGCCACACCGTTTTCTGTTGGTATTAGAGTAGCAGCAGAAGAAGAACCTAATTTTCCTTTTTATACTTCTCGCTTAGGAATCAGGGCAAAAGATATTCTAGAATTTTATGTAGATGAAATTGAAGGATACGAGGATAAGTTTCAATTAAAAATGTTGCATATTTTTTTAAACAAAGGAATTAAAGATGATATTTATTATTGGAGTGAGTTGAATAAAATCATCAATCTTTATTGCCAACTAAAAAAGATTTGTCCTGAATTGGACTCTATTAATATTGGTGGTGGATTTCCGATTAAACATTCTTTGGGTTTTGAGTACGATTACCAATTCATGATTAATGAAATTGTAGGTAATATTAAAAAAGCATGTAAGAAAGCAAAAGTACCCATGCCCAATATTTATACTGAGTTCGGCAGCTTTACAGTAGGGGAGAGTATGGCGCATATTTACAGTGTAATAGGAGAAAAAATCCAGAATGACCGTGAGTGCTGGTACATGATCGACTCTTCTTTTATTACTACTTTGCCCGACACTTGGGGTATAGGAGAAAAATTCTTAATGCTACCCATTAATAAGTGGGACAATGAATACCATCGAGTAGTACTTGGTGGAATTACTTGTGATAGCCATGATTATTACGATTCAGAAGAACATATCAACGAAGTATTTCTTCCTAAAATAAAAACCACCGATAAAAAAGAAGAAGAATCGAACAAAGAACCACTTTATGTTGGTTTCTTTCATACAGGTGCTTATCAAGATCAAATCAGTGGTTATGGTGGAATTAAGCATTGTTTGATCCCATCACCTAAGCACGTAATCATTGAAAAAGATAAATCTGGTAAACTAATTGATTGGGTTTATGCCAAAGAGCAATCTGCACAAAGTATGCTTAAGATTTTGGGATACCTTAGATAAGAGATAAAAGATAAGAGATAAAAGATAAGAGATAAAAGATAAGAGATAAAAGATAAGAGATAAAAGATATCAGTTGAGGCTAATTTAGTTATTGGTTAATCGATAAAAACTATCAATGAAAAAGATCCTTCCCTTCCTATTCATCTTGTTACTCAATAGTTCTTTTTCATTTGGTCAATTGGCTACTGATTCGGTTAAAGCTACCATTAGCCGTCTTTTCGAAGCCATGCTTGAGGCAGATGGCAATAAACTGCAATCTTGTTTTGCCGATAGTGCATTCTTACAAACCATCACGCAAGACAAAGCCGGAAATGATATTGTACAAAACAATCAAGTTGCTTCATTTGTAAAACAAATCAGCGCTATTCCAAAAGGGCTAGCCGATGAACGAATTGTGTTTGGTGTTGTAAAAGTAGATGGGCCTTTGGCCATGGTATGGACGCCGTATCAATTTTTTAGGAATGGAGTTTTTAGCCACTGTGGGGTAAACTCATTTCAATTGGTTCGTTTAAGAAATGAATGGAAAATTCAATACATCATTGATACTAGGCGCAAAGGAAATTGTGCTGAATAAATTTATTCAGTTTCCTTGAGTTCATTGATGTAAATCTTTAATTCATTAACATAATTACCGTATAATTTTTTCAAATACCATTTGGTGAAATAATAAATACCTACCGTTAAGCTTGTCATATACACAAAAGTAAAAATGGTGATAAAGCTGTAACTGGGTTTGTATTTTAAGATAATCTGATCGATAGGCTCGATTGGTTGTTTTTCAGTGTATCCTAAAAAAAAGGCAAATACAAGGCAAATGGGTATTAACACCATGGTAAACTGAAAATAGCGTTTCATGAATTCCTCTAAAATCGAAACAATAGATTGTAAATTGTTTTTTACAGATAGGCTATTGGTATTAAGGCGATTGATTTTCTTTAATAAATAAAATAGAATAATAGTAAAAGGAACAAATACGAGTGTAAATGCAGAGAAGTAAATATTCATGGAGGAATATTTGCAAGACAATCCTAAGTAGCCAAAAAGGAGCATAATCACAATGCATGAGAAAATTTCAAACCAAAGACTTTTTTTAATCTTTACAATAATTGAATGGGCTTTTTTTCTAAGCAAAGCGGCAATATCTGCCTCAGATCTATATAAATGATCTGTTGCCAACTGTTGATTTAATGTATCTTTAAATTCATCCAATTCCATATCCACTATTTTAATGCGTTGTATAATATTTTTTTGTTTGTTCTTTTAGTTTGATTTTTATTCTATTCATTTTCACGGCAATATTATTGGGGGTAATACCAATGATTTCGCTGATCTGTGTATAAGTAAAGTCTTCTAAATAAAGCATTACTATGGCTTTGTCAATTTTAGACAATTCGCCAATAGCCAGATACATTGCCTTTGTTTTTTCCTCTACATGATCTATAATATTTTCAGATAATTCAGGAACTGTTTCAACATTTAAAACAATATTTTTCTTTTCCTTTCTATAAAATGTGATGGCTGTATTTAATGCTACCCTATAAAGCCAAGTAGAAAATTTTGAATCTCCTCTGAAATTGGCATATGCTTTCCAAGCTTGTAGTGTTATTTCTTGAAAAAGGTCGTCTTTATCTGCATGAGATTGCATATACAAATTGCATACTTTGTATATGATTTTTTGATGCTCTTTTAAAAGGCCAATAAACTCGCTCTCTACAGACATTGGTGAAAATTAGTATTTTATTGCTTTTATCTGATATCCTTCTTTTCTAAGTAAATGAATAAGTCCTGTTTCGCCACCTAAATGTCCGGCTCCAACTGCAAAAAAACTAGATGCTTCTTTGATTGCTTTTGTTATTACTGGTATCCATTTAAAATTTCTTTTTATCAATAATTCCCGTTCAAATGTATCGTCAGCTCCATTGTTTTTCATGTAAGCGTATAAGCTGTCTGTATTTCTAGATTTGTACATTTCGATCATTTTGCCCATTTCGGCTTTTACACTGTCAAAATTCATAATCATTTTTTTCAATGATTTCACTTGATCCTCCAATGGTTGGGTATCTATTGCACTCATTTGATCGGCAATTGTTTCTAGCCCGAAAATGGGCGTCTTATTTTGATTAACAATATTCATAAACATTGTTTCTGGTTGAATTTTATCGGTGCATGGAATCGAATTCATTACCAATAAACTTAAACCCATAAACGGTTTAGCGTTGTTGAGCATATTCATATCCAGCCCAGTTATTTCTTTGAATTTTAATGAAGCTTGATCATACTCCAATTTGCCCATCAATGCTTCAATGGTCTGATCTTTCAAAATCATACTCTTGGCCATTTCAGTTTGCCAATTGGGCTTACTTAAATCTATTTCTCCATAAAATTGTTCGGTGTTGGTTAATTTTTCATTCAATATGGAACTTATCGTAAAGTCCGTAGCACACATTAAATGGAAAGTGCCAAACAAGTAAGAAGGTTTTGCAAGGCCATTGCCACTGATTTCCCAAAGCAAAGAAGATGCTTCTTTTGGTTGGGCAGTTGATTCTAGCGCAAAACAAAAAAGGGAAAAAGCGATTATTATCTGTTTCATTGAAACAATTAGTAGTAGAATTGGTCTAAATATTACAAAAAAGCCTCGAGTAAAAACCCGAGGCCTATCAACCCATCTATAACCAAACCATTAATTAATTGCTATTTGTTTTGGGCTTGTTGTTGCGATTGCTTTTTTAGGAAGCAATACTTGCAAAACTCCATTTACATACTTTGCTTCAATAGCTTCTGCATTAATGTTATCATCTAGGCTAAAGCTTCTCTTAAAGCTTTTGTAAGTAAATTCTCTTCTAATTGTTTTATAATTAACTTCCTCTTGTTGATTGCTTTTTTCATAGCTAATGGTGAGAATGCCATTCTCTACATTCAATTTGAAATCTGCTTTTTCTCTTCCAGGAGCATTGAGTGATAAGTGATATGCATCATCGGTTTCACTAATGTTTACACTTGCTGTTGGATAACCAGTAGGAGCATCTTTACCCCAAGATGTGGGAAATGAATTCATCAATTCATCAAATACTGTTTGATTGTGTTGTTTTAAAAATGTCATTTTATATAGTTTTTTAGGTTTTTGAATATGGAAACTTATTCAAATGGCATACCAATGAAAAACGCTGATCAATTCTTGTCAATCTATACGATCAAGCAGTTCAAATACAGTCAAAATGACATTAATAAATCCCTAAACAAGACAATTAGGCATATTTGTAAGTCCTATTTTTCCATTTCATTCAATTTTGTATCTTTGCATAAGAATAATAAGAACAATATGTATCCAGCGGAGATTGTAATGCCAATGAAGGCAGAGTTAACAGATGAAGGATTCAGTGAATTATTAACTGCAACAGAAGTAGATAATACATTGAATATGAATGGTACAACATTGGTTGTAATCAATTCAGTTTGTGGTTGTGCAGCAGGTACTTGTAGGCCTGGTGTTGTAATGGCTGTTCAAAATGCAATGAAAAGACCAGATCGTTTAGCAACAAGTTTTGCCGGTTTTGATATTGAAGCAGTTAACAAAGTAAGAGAACATATGTTGCCTTATCCTCCATCATCACCTGCTATTGCTTTGTTTAAAGATGGATCATTGGTGAGTATGGTTGAACGTCATCAGATAGAAGGCAGACCTGCACAGGTAATTGCACAACATTTGATTGCTGTATTTAATGAGCATTGTAATTAATATACATAAAGACTGTTTTTAGATGGGTTAGTAAGTATAGGCCTCACTTTTGTGGGGCCTTACTATTTGTCGCATTTTCTAACTAACATTGCATATCAAATCATTTAATTGGATTTTAATACTATGTATCCTAATTTATACTACGCATTTAAAGATTTATTCGGAATAGAATTAAACGGTTTAAAACTGGTGAATTCATTTGGCTTCTTTGTTGCGCTTTCATTTATTCTCTCAGCGTGGATTCTAACGATTGAATTGAGAAGAAAACAACAGCAAGGGTTCTTTGTATTTACAGAAGAGAAAATAATGATTGGTCAACCCGCAGGATTGACTGAGATATTGGTTAATGGATTGTTGGGATTTGTGTTTGGATACAAGCTGATTGGGGCGTTTACTATTCCTGATGCGCTGAATGATCCACAGGCTTTTATATTGTCTTCTAATGGAAATTTTTTGACAGGAATGATCGTAGCATTGATCTTCGGGGGATTGAAATGGTGGGAAAAGAAAAAAACGCAGTTGGAAAAACCGGAAGAGCGAATCGTTAGAATTTGGCCACAGGATAGAGTAGGAGATATCCTTATTTATGCTGCCCTATTTGGTTTTTTAGGTGCAAAAATCTTTCACAATTTAGAAAATTGGAATGAATTTGTGAAAGATCCAATTGGTTCATTGATTTCATTTAGTGGGTTAACTTTCTATGGAGGATTAATTTGTGCAGGGATAGCAATTTTGTGGTATGCTCATAAAAATAAAATTTCCCTTATTCATTTTTTGGATGCAATGGCCACCACCATGATGTTTGCTTATGCATTTGGAAGAATTGGTTGCATGGTTAGCGGAGATGGAGATTGGGGTATAGTAAATAATCAACCCAAACCATTTAGTTGGTTACCGGATATATTATGGGCCTATAAATTTCCGCATAATGTGATAGGAGAAGGAGTGCCTATTCCTGGTTGTGTGGGTCAGTTTTGTAATGAACTTCCTTTACCAGTTTATCCCACTCCATTGTATGAAATTATCATTTGCTTTATTTTATTCGGCATGCTCTGGTTTCTAAGAAATAAAATTAAAGTTCCTGGAAAATTGTTTAGCCTCTATATGATCTTTAACGGCCTTGAGCGGTTTTTCATTGAAAAAATACGTGTAAATACCAAGTATGATTTTATTTTTAATCCTACCCAAGCTGAGTTGATTTCCTTTGCGTTGATACTTGGAGGAATTTGGTTATTTATTCAATCCAATAGATGGGCAGCTAAAAAAGTATAATCCTGTTTTCATTTCACTATTTACCCATTATTTCTTGTTTTATTTGATAAAACTCCGAGCAACTATTTATTATCTTTGAAAAAAAATCTATGCCTTCATTTGACATTGCAAGTGCGGTTGATCTGCAAATTTTAGACAATGCTATCAATACCGTAAAAAAGGAAATTGCTACTCGATACGACTTTAGAGACACCGTTGTAAAAGTTGAGCTCAATAAGAAAGACTTTACCATCGCTTTAGAAGTAGGGAGCGAAATGCAGATGAAACAGTTAATTGATGTTTTGATCAGCAGATCAATGAAACAAGGCATTGATGGTTCTGCCTTTGATTTTACAAAAGATGCGTATCCAAGTGGTAAAGTGGTAAAAAAGGACGTTTCTGTTAGAAATGGATTAAAACAGGAAGATGCCAAGAAAATTGTGAAAATGATCAAAGACAATGGATTTAAGGTTCAGGCGGCCATCATGGATGATATAATCAGGGTTACAGGCAAGAAATTAGATGATTTACAAGAAGTTATAGCTAAATGTAGAACTGGAAACTTCGGAATTCCACTCCAATTTGTAAACATGAAGAGCTAATTGGACGTAAATTGCTATTTGATTTGGTAAAAACAGGCATTTTTACTAATTTTGCCATCCAATTAAATAATCGTACGGCCAAATCCGTACCACCTAAACAAAAAAATATGAAGCAAGGTATCCACCCAGAAAGTTATCGTTTTGTTGTTTTCAAAGACATGAGTAACGGTACTTCTTTTTTAAGTAAATCTACAGCTCAAACCAAAGAAACGATTACTTGGGAAGATGGCAAAGAGTATCCAGTTGTAAAATTGGAGATTTCTAACACTTCTCACCCTTTCTATACTGGTAAAAATGTATTGGTTGATACTGCAGGTAGAATTGATAAGTTTAAAAAGCGTTACGCAAAGAAAGATTAATTCGCAATTTTTCAATACAAATCCTGCTCTCAACAGCAGGATTTTTTTTGACTATACATTAATTACCTTTGCTTCAATTAAATGCTTATGCAATTAGATATTTTGGCTTTTGGTGTTCATCCAGATGATGTGGAACTGGGTTGTTCTGGCACTTTGTTATTGGCAAATGCAGAAGGAAAGAAAACTGGAATTATCGACTTAACAAGGGGCGAATTAGGAACCCGTGGCTCGGCAGCAACCAGATTAATTGAATCAACGGCTGCGGCCAAAATTCTGGGAGTTCACCATAGAGAAAATTTAGCAATGGCAGATGGATTTTTACAAAATGATGAATCGCATCAACGAAAAATTATTGAAGTTATCCGAAGATTCAAGCCCTCTATTATTTTTGCAAATGCTCCAGAAGACCGACATCCAGATCATGGGAAAAGTGCAAAATTGGTTGCCGATGCTGCTTTTTTGTCGGGATTAATCAAAATAGAAACAAAGGATAAGAACGGCAATGTACAAGAAGCGTGGAGACCATCTTATGTTTTTCATTATATTCAAGATCGTTTTTTAGAACCCAATTTTATTGTTGATATTTCATCATATATTGATCGTAAAATGGAGTCGATACTTGCATATACAACACAATTTCATAACCCTGATTCAAATGAACCTCAAACCTATATATCTTCTCCTCAATTTTTAGAAACAGTTAAAGGAAGAGATGCCATGTTGGGTAAAAGAATAGGTGTAGCTTATGGAGAAGGGTTTATTACACAAAAAACAATTGGCATTAGCAGCTTTGATGCCATCATTCAAAAAACAACATAATTAGCCAATATGTCGAAAGTAAAAATAGGCCTTGTGCAAATGAGCTGTACAAATAGTGTAACAGACAATAGAGCAAAAGCGATAAAAGGAATTAGAGATGCTGCAGCCAAAGGTGCGCAAATTGTTTGTTTACAAGAACTATTTACATCATTGTATTTTTGTGATGTAGAAGATTACGAACATTTTAAATTGGCAGAAACTATCCCTGGTGAATCAACCAATGAACTAAGTAAAATTGCTGCAGAATTAAATGTAGTAATTATAGCATCCCTTTTTGAAAAGAGGGCACAGGGATTATACCATAATACTACTGCAGTATTAGATGCAGATGGAACTTATTTAGGTAAGTATAGAAAAATGCATATTCCCGATGACCCTGCTTATTATGAAAAGTTTTATTTTACTCCTGGAGACTTAGGGTATAAAGTTTTCAAAACAAAATTTGCTACATTGGGTGTATTGATTTGCTGGGATCAATGGTATCCAGAAGCTGCAAGAATTACTTCTTTAATGGGTGCAGAAATTTTATTTTATCCTACAGCAATTGGTTGGGCTAGTTCTCAAGACGAAGCTACCAATACCGAACAATACAATGCTTGGCAAACTATACAACGAAGTCATGCCGTTGCCAATGGAGTTCATGTGGTAAGTGTTAATAGGGTAGGAGTAGAACAAAATGGATTAATGAAATTCTGGGGTGGTTCCTTTGTGTCTAATCCTTTTGGAACATTATTGTTCAAGGGTTCACATGAACAAGAGGAAAACACAGTGGTTGAAATTGATCTCGCAAAAACAGATCAATACAGAACGCATTGGCCATTTATGCGCGACAGAAGAATTGATTCTTATCAGCCAATCACCAAAAGATATATTGACGAAGATTAGTGATATTTGATGAAGATAATTGTTGCTAAATCTTTATTCAAATAATTTTTTTAATCACTAAACGATAAAAAAATTAAAGTTTTTTAAATGTCTACTGCTATTCATATGATTACTCCTGCATCTTTAGGATATTATTTTCCTGCCGAGTTCGCACCACATGAAGCTACCTGGCTGAGTTGGCCTCATAAAGAAGCTAGTTGGCCAGGTAAAATAGCTTCCATATATCCTAGTTATTCATTGTTTGTAAAATATTTGGCTTCCAGTGAAAAAGTTAGAATTAATGTTACAAATACTGCAATGCAAGTTTTTGCTACCAATCATTTAGAAAATGCGGGAGTTGATATGAAAATGGTTGAGTTTTTTATGCACTCTACCAATGATGCATGGTGCAGAGATCATGGACCTGCATTTTTAATTAATCCATCGGCTGATCAAAAAAAAGCAATTGTAGATTGGGATTACAATGCTTGGGGTAATAAATATCCGCCTTATGATTTAGATGATGTAATACCCACACTAATCGGCAATCATTTTAATCTACCTGTATTCAATCCTGGCATTATTATGGAAGGGGGTTCTGTTGATTTTAATGGCGCTGGAACATTGATAACATCAACGTGTTGTTTGCTGAATAAAAACCGTAATCCTCATTTAAATCAAGCTCAAATAGAACAATATTTATTGGATTATTATGGGGTACAACAAGTGCTTTGGGTTGCAGAAGGAATTGTTGGCGATGATACTGATGGTCATATAGATGATACTGTTCGATTTGTAAATGAAGATACGGTTATTACCGTTGTTGAAACCGATCAACAAAATGAGAACTACGATTTGTTGCAAACTAATTTGAAGCAATTAAAACAAATGCGTTTGTTAAATGGAAAACAACTCAATCTCATTGAATTGCCAATGCCAGACCCAGTTATATTCGAAGATCAATCTCTTCCTGCATCTTACGCTAATTTTTATATCAGTAATAAAAATGTAATTGTTCCAACATTTCGCTGTAAAAAAGACAATGAAGCTTTAAAAATAATTGAGGCTGCTTTCCCTGATAGAACTATTGTTGGCATAGATTCAACAGATATTATTTGGGGATTGGGAAGTTTTCATTGCTTAAGTCAGCAAGAACCCTTGGTCTGAGATAAGAGATATGAATTATGAGATATGAATTATGAGATATGAATTATGAGATATGAATTAAGAGATATGAATTAAGAGATATGAATTATGAGATATGAATTATGAGATATGAATTATGAGATATGGATCTCATATCTTTTATCTTTCATCTCATATCTTTTATCTCATATCTTTTATCTTTTATCTCATATCTTTTATCTTTCATCTCATATCTTTTATCTTTCATCTCATATCTTTTATCTCATATCTTTTATCTTTCATCTCATATCTTTTATCACGTATCTTTCTTGAAAAGTTAGCCCAAATGACGTTTGATTTCTTTGGCTACATCTCTATTTTTAATGGTTTCTCTTTTATCGTGTAATTTTTTACCCCTTCCTAAACCTATTTCTACTTTTACAAAACGTTTTTCATTAAAAAATACTTTTAATGGAACCACGGTATAACCTTTATCTTTTAATTTGAGTTGTAGCTTATTAAGTTCTCGTTTATTCAGTAATAATTTTCGATCATGAACTTCTATGTGATTGTTTACTGTACCATGAGAATAAGATGCAATGAACAAACCTCTAATCCATAATTCTCCATCATCAAACAAACAAAAAGCATCATTAAAACTGAGTTTGCCTTCACGGATAGATTTTACTTCAGTGCCCAGCAATACAATCCCTGCCTCATATTTATCTTCTATGTGGTAATTGTAATAGGCCTGTCTATTTTGAATACTCAATTTCGAAATAATTGAACTACTTGAGAAAGTTTGTCCTTTAAATTTTTTCTATCTACAATAAAATCGAGAAACCCATGCTCTAGTAAAAATTCACTTCTTTGAAAACCTTCAGGAAGATCTTTTTTGATTGTTTCTTTAATTACACGTGGGCCAGCAAAACCGATTAAGGCACCTGGTTCAGCAATATTTAAATCTCCCAACATTCCGAAGCTTGCAGAAATTCCTCCAAATGTTGGATCAGTTAAGAATGAAATATAGGGAAGTTGTGCATCGCTCAACTGAGAAAGCTTTCCGCTGGTTTTTGCTAATTGCATTAAACTAAATGCACTTTCCATCATTCTTGCTCCACCGCTTTTGCTGATTACTAAATAGGGGAGTTTGTGCTTTATGCAATAATCAACAGCTCTACTGAATTTTTCACCCATAACACTACCCAATGATCCACCAATAAATTCAAAATCCATGCAAGCAATCACTATTTCTTCGCCATTCACTTTTCCAACAGCAACGCGCATTGAATCTTTCAAATCAGTTTTGGCATGTATATCGTCTAAACGCTTTTGGTAATTTTTTAAATCAGTAAATCCTAAAGCATCTTTGCTTTTAATATTGTCATATAGTTCGGTATATTCTTGATTATCAAACAATAAATCATAATATTCTTCACTACCAATTCTATGATGGTGATTGCATTTAGGACAAACAAATAGGTTTTCTTTTAATTCAGTGGTGGTACATATTAAGTTACACTCTGGACATTTATTCCATAAACCTTCTGGTGTTTCTTTTTTATCAGCTGTTGAAGTTAGAATACCTTTTCTTTTTCTTGTAAACCAACGAGATTTAGTTACATCAGTTTGTTGAGTTTCTTCTGACCCAGCTAGATTTGATTCTATATCTTCTTCACGTTCTTTTTTCATAAATACAATACAATTGGGGCGATAAATATAGTAAAAATACTAGAACTGGAGGTTTATGCAAAAAAGGCTGGAATGATTAATTCCAGCCTTTTGAATTGAAAATGAATACTTTAAGCGTTTCTATTGATACAGTTTAAATCTTCAAAAGCCACTTCTAAACGTTTAGCAAAACTTTCCTCACCCTTGCGTAACCATACCCTTGGGTCATAATACTTTTTATTGGGTTTTTCGGCACCTTCTGGGTTTCCTAATTGACCTTGCAAATAGGCCTCATTTTTTTTATAATATTGTTGAATTCCTTCCCAGAAAGCCCATTGTAAATCGGTATCAATATTCATTTTGATTGCACCATAACTAATTGCTTCTCTGATCTGGTGTTGAGGAGAACCACTACCTCCGTGGAATACAAAGTAAACAGGCTTTTTACCAGTTTTTAATTCACGCTCTATATAATCTTGGCTATTTTTTAATATCTCCGGTCGTAATTCTACATTACCAGGACTATATACGCCATGCACATTTCCAAAAGCAGCAGCAACCGTAAACATATTGCCAACCTTGCTAAGTTCGGTATATGAATAAGCTACATGTTGAGGTTGCGTATACAATTTATCATTCTCTACTCCACTATTATCTACACCATCTTCTTCGCCACCAGTTACACCAAGTTCAATTTCAATGCTCATGCCCAATGGCGCCATTCTCTTGTAAAATGCTACAGACGTTTGAATATTTTCTTCTAATGACTCTTCTGATAAATCCAACATATGCGAACTGAAAAGAGGTTGTCCTTTTTCTTTGAAATATTGTTCGCCAGCATCAATTAAACCACTGATCCAAGGCAACCATTTTTTAGCAGCATGATCGGTATGCAATACTACTGGAACACCATAATATTTTGCCACATTGTGAATATGTAAAGCGCCAGAAACTCCACCTGATATATTAGCTTCTAACGCATCATTGGGCATTCCTTTACCGGCAATAAATTGCGCACCACCGTTAGAAAATTGAATAATTACAGGTGAATTTACTTTTGCAGCAGTTTCTAATGTAGCATTAATGGTATTGGTGCCAATGGTATTTACTGCTGGCAATGCAAATTGGTTGTCTTTGGCATCATTGTACAATGCTTCTAATTCTTTTCCAAACAAAACACCTGAACTGTACTTCTTCATTTGATTATTTTAAAAGTTGAAAATCTGTATTTGTAATGTTAAAGATACGTAGTTTATCGGAAATTATTTTGATGGGAATTATCACAAAGCGATCTAAAATTATCCATTTTTGCATAGATCAACTAAGCGAAAATTCATGTTACTACTCTTAAATTGTTAGCTATTAGAAAATGAAACAGGGTTCACGATATTTTTTAAAGGATTAGTATTAACTTTATCAAATTATTTAAATTATTAAAAAATTTTAAATTGAAAAATTTCATTAAAAATTGGATTTGTGTTTTATTATTAATTGCACAAATGCCAATAATGCTTTTAGCTCAACGCCCAGCAGTTAATAGACCCACCCCAAGTAGATCTGCACCCAGCAGACAAATGCCATCTAAGCAAATGCCTTCAAAATCTGGTTTGGGTAATAAGGTCGGTAATAATGCTGCTTCAGATAGAAAAGCCAATATCTCCAATTCGGGGAATAAAATCAATAATTCTGGTAATAAAACCAATAATTTTGGTTCTGGTAATAAAAAGACCAATATCGATAACAGCAGAAAAAACATCAATATCGATAACAGTACCAATGTCAATATTGGTTCAAATAACCGAGGCAACAATGTAGTTAGAAGAAATAATTTTAGGCCTTATCCAAGACCTCCTTATGTATATGGAGGGTTCAGATACCGTTGTTACAATCCTTTCTTCTATCATCCATATACTCCATTTTTTTGGGGACCAGTTTGGCATCCATGGGGTTTCTTTGTTGCAGCATTGGCTACAACAGCTATCATTGTTAGTATCGAAAACCAACAATATCACTACGATCAAGGTGTTTACTATGTTCAAAGTAATGGAGGTTATACAGTAGTTCAAGCTCCAGTAGGTGCTACTATTACAACGCTGCCGCCAAAATCTGAAACGGTTATTGTAAATGAAACTGTTAATAACTATTATTATGGTGGAACTTTCTATGAAAAAGGTGAAAAAGGATATACAGTAGTACCTCCAACTGCAGGAACCATTGTAGAACATTTACCAGAGGGTGGCAAGGAAGTAAAATTGGGAGATATTACCTATGTAAAAGTGGGAGATATATATTACCAACCAATACAAAAAGACGGAAAAAATATGTATGAAGTGGTGGATGTAGAAGAAGATGATAAAAAATAATAACCAATTGTTTAACATAAAAAAATGAAAATCATGAAAATTAATTTACTAGGATCTATTATTGGTATTGCAATGTTAGCAGCCAGTTGTGGACCAACTTTAAAAGTTACCAATGATATAGACAAAACGGCCAATTTTAGCTCCTATAAAACCTTCACCGTATACAATTTAAAAACTTCTGGTAGTGTTAGTCAAATGAATGCAGACAGAATTGTTGCTGCAATTCGCGCAGAAATGGTTAAGAAAGGATATAAGGAGGGTGGAGATAATGCAGACCTAAAAGTAAATGCAGTTACCATCATTAAAGACAAACAACAAGTATCTTCAACAACTGACTTTTATGGTTATGGAGGTTTATACAGACCCTATGGATATTACGGCGGATTGGGAATGGGTGCCAATACTTCTGTAAGTACCTACGACTATAAAGCAGGTACTTTTATAGTAGATGTGGTTGATACCAAAACCAATAAAATGGTTTGGGAAGGAGTTGGTAGTGCTGATTTTGATAAAGCGCCAAAAGATCCTGATACAGCTGTTCCTGCTGGCGTAGCAAGGATTATGGAAAGTCTTCCATCAAATGGTTCAAAATAATTTTAAATAATAAATAAATAAAAAAGCCTTTCTGCAATGATAGAAAGGCTTTTTTATTTGATCAATTGTTTATAGAAGCGTTTGGGAAATAATCATTTATTCAATCCACGTATGGTAAATGGTATTTATTTTGCTAAACTTTGAATTACATCATATTTTGTAACGATATGAAAGTCGCCTTTTTCATCTTTTGCTAAAACAGCTCCATTTTCTTTATTGATTAATGTGCCAATTTTTTCTACTGGTGCAGAAAAATCAACAATTGGAAATGCAGGTTCCATTACAGTTTCAACAGATGCCATTTTAATATCAGCATTGTTGAATACTTTTAAAAACAATCCAACTTCGCTGATACTTCCTATAGGCATATTGTTGTGAAAAACTGGTATATGTTCGATGTCATATTTTTTCATTAATTCAACCGCATCAGAAACAGTTTGTAAAGCATCAACAGTAACCAATTTTGTTCCTGGTCTACCACTTACGATATCTTTAAAAGTTTTTACTTCTAAAAATCCACGTTCCATCATCCATTGGTCGTTGTATATTTTTCCAACATACCTACTTCCATGATCATGAAATACACAAACTACCACATCGTCTTTTGTTAGTTGATCTTTTAATTGAATCAATCCTTGCAAACAACTTCCAGCACTGTAACCACAAAACAATCCTTCTTCTTTCGCTATTCTTCTTGCCATGATGGCTCCATCTCTATCCGTTACCTGCTCAAAATGATCAATAACACTCATGTCATAATTTTGTGGAAGAAAATCTTCGCCAAAACCTTCGCTAATATAAGGATGTACAAAGTTCATATCGAGGTTACCTGTTTTATAATAATTGGTAAGCAACGATCCGTATACATCAATAGCCCAAACTTTGATATTTGGATTTTTTTCTTTTAAATACATGGCTGTTCCAGTGATGGTTCCCCCTGTGCCTGCGGTACATACAAAATGGGTTATTTTTCCTTCTGTTTGATCCCAAATTTCTGGCCCTGTACTTTCATAATGCGCCTGACGATTGGCCAAGTTATCATATTGATTCATGTACATAGAGTTCGGAATTTCTTTTCCCAATCTTTTAGCTACACTGTAATAACTGCGTGGATCTTCAGGCAAAACATTGGTAGGGCATACAATTACTTCTGCGCCAACAGCTTTTAAAATATCTGCTTTTTCTTTTGATTGTTTATCGGTAGTAACAAAGATGCATTTATACCCTTTTACACAAGCTGCTAAAGCTAACCCCATACCAGTATTTCCACTAGTGCCTTCAATGATGGTGCCACCTGGCTTTAGTTTGCCCTCTTGTTCTGCAACTTCAACCATCTTTAAAGCCATTCTATCTTTAATGGAATTTCCTGGATTAAAATAATCCACTTTTGCCAAGATTGTTCCTGGCAAATCTTTTGAAACCTTATTTAATTTGATCATCGGTGTATTGCCGATGGTTTCTAGCACATTGTTCTTCCACATAAAAACTAACACTTGTTTGCACAAAGGTATCGTTTTGGAATTAAGGTTTGGATTCTTTGTAATGAAAGTCCAAAGAAAATTTCTCGGGAAATTTGGGGGTGATCTGGCTGTAGAATTCCATTATTTCATCCATCGTTTCATTGAATGCTACTGGTTGAATTAGTTTTCCGATACCAGCCGTTTTTGTTGCATAATCAACATATCCCAATAGGATGGGTACATTGGCTTGTTGTGCTACATGAAAGAAACCTGTTTTCCATTTATCTCTTTTACTTCTGGTTCCTTCAGGTGTAATAACAATAATCAATTCTTGATGTTGGTTGAATAGTTCAATCATGGCTTCTACAAAACTAGGACGATTTCCATTTTTTCTTGGTGAACGATCTATTCCAATTCCACCAAGTGGTTTCATGATCCAATTAAAAGGAAATTTCATCCACTCTTTCTTTACGGTAAACCTGATTTTTAAACCATAAATTCGGAAAGCGGCTATGCAGTACCAAAAATCCCAATTACTGGTATGGGGTGCTGCAATAATTATGCATTTATTAATGGAAGATGGTAATTGATGATTTGCTTTCCAACCTGTTTGTTTGAAAATAAACAGGCATATTTGTTTGAGCATGTAAAAAAGTTAGTGGGGTTAAGCCTTGAATGAGTCGGCCATTTTAGAACAAATATTGGTAGCAATCATTTTAGTAGCAACATGAATCATGTTTTTAAATGCTTTGGCAGAACTGATTCCATGTCCGATGATTACTGGTTTTGCAACACCTAAAACGGGAGTACCTCCGTAATTTTCATAATGAAAACGACTGAAGAATGAATCGGTTTCAATACCTCTTTGTTGGGCCATATCATAAATAGATTCAGCCATTTTTAAAACAACATTACCTGTGAATCCATCACAAACCATTACGTCGGCCTTGTCTGAGAAAAAATCTCTTCCTTCAATATTTCCAACAAAACGAATTTTATTGTTTTCTTTAAGAAGGGGGTAGGTTGCTTGAGCCAAAATATTTCCTTTTCCTTCTTCTTCACCTACATTAATCAAGCCAACAGATGGTTTTTGAATACCTAAAATACATTCTGCATATAAACTTCCTAATAGTGCAAATTGATTGAGTAATTCTGGTTTACAATCTGCATTTAAACCAACATCCAATAATACACCTGTAGAACCATTTATTTTCGGCATGATCGTAGCAATGGTTGGACGACTAATTCCTTCGATTGCTTTGATGGTAAACATTGCTCCAACAAGCATGGCTCCTGTATTACCCGCACTAATCAATGCATCGAGTTTACCAGTAGCTAAAAGATGAAATCCGATGGCTATAGAAGATTGTTGTTTTTCTTTTAAAGCTTTTGTAGGATGCTCGTGATAGCCAATAACTTCAGGTGCATGTATAAAATGCAAATTAGGTGATGAAACATTGTACTCTTTTATTAAAGGTTGTACAAGTGCTTCATCACCTATGCAAAATATGTTTACATTCGCTACAGTATCGGACATGAAAAGTTGAATACCTTTCACCGCTTCAAGCGGTGCAAAATCTCCTCCCATCATGTCTAATCCTATATTCATGCTAGTAAGCTACTAAAATAAATTGATCTAAAAGGTTATGCTTTCAATGGTGCTTTCTCAGCTACCAATTTACCTTTATAGAACAACTTACCTTCGCTTACATGTGCACGATGACGTACATGTGTTTCTCCTGTAGTGCTATCTTTGCTCAAGGTAACTTCTTGTGCAACATAGTGTGTTCTTCTTTTAGCACTTCTCTGCTGTGAATGTCTGCGTTTTGGATTCGGCATTGCTCAATTTTTATTGTATCAAAAAAATTATTCTAAATCTTTAAATTTTTCCAACCCTTTCCAGAGAGTCGGTTTGTCATTTTGTGCTTCTTCTTCCATTTTCCTCAACTTCTCCAACACTTCTTTATTGCATTTAGGGCCTCCCAATTCTTCCGGTTTACACAATTTTTGTAATGGCAAACTCAAATTGATGAATTCATAAATCCAATCTGCTATATGCAAATGGCTTTCACCTCTGCTGATATAGTATACATCTGGATCTTCCTCCTGTTCATTCATGAGGTTGGGTTCATCTACCATTTTTACAATGATATTAAACTCATCCCATAACTGAAATGGAATAGCGTTTCCACATCTATCGCAATTGGATTCAACTTTTCCGTCGATATCAAATTTCAACAATAAGAATCCCGTTTTTTTATCCAAGCTAAGCTTGATATTGGCTTCACAATGTTTGAAATCTTGATTGCCATAAGCAACAAAGAACTTATCATCCACCTTATATTCATATATATGAATTCCCGGCTTCAAACCCACAAAAGCGATCTCAAATTCGCGCCGATTACTCATATCCACATTTTAAGGGTTTGCAAAGGTAGAAAAAAGCCCTGAATTTGCCAAAGTAAACAAGAAAATACCTAATTGGGTTGGCTTGAACTATATATTTGTAAGACTTAAAACTATGCGGTTTTCCATCATCATTCAAAATAATAAGGTAAAAACCAGTCTTTGGCTCTTTATTGGGTCAAATTTCTTGTTTTTTGCTGGTAAATACCCTGATTTTGTGGAAAAATGGTATGCCGTTGGTTTTTATCCACTTTATTCAAAAATGACCAGATTCATTGTTGGATGGATTGATTTTAGTGTTGGGGATCTGCTTTATACCATATTGGGTGCTTGGATCTTGATTAAATTGATTCATTTGATTATTGCTGTTTATCGGAATCAATTCGGACGGGTATTTTGTATTAATAAGATCGGGTCTATTTTTAGAATGATCTGTGTTGTGTATATAGTTTTCAATCTTTCTTGGGGATTGAATTACCATAGACAGGGAATTGCTCACCAATTAACCATTGAAAACAACCAATATTCAAAGGAAGACATTGCATCAATCACCAATGATTTAATTGAACAAGCCAACTATTACAGAAAAGCAATAGGTACCAATGAACTTCCAAGCTATTCATTAGAAGCTATCAAAAAGGAGGCTATTCTGAGTTATCAAATGGCAAAAGTCAATTTTCCATTTCTAGATTATCAAGGTACAAGTATTAAAACCAGTAGTTATAATTCAATGGCAGATTATATAGGCTTCACCGGATATTACAATCCATTCACAGGAGAAGCGCAAATAAGAACAGATATGCCATCCATTCTTCTCCCTTTTACAACCTGTCATGAAATAGCGCATCAATTGGGTTATGCCAGTGAAAGTGAAGCTAATTTTGTTGGTTTTTTAACTGCTACCTCCTCCAACAATATTTATTTTAAATATGCTGCTTATTTAGAAATGCTGAATTATGCCTTAAATCAAGAGTTTATTTTATTTGCAAAGGATGCTAATTTTAAAGCGTTAGAAACAATCATTCAATACAATAAAAGCCATATTGACACATTGGTAAAAAAAGACCGAAAAGATATTCGCCAATTTTTTATGAATCGAATCAACAAAATAGCACCAGTAAGTGCTGATTTGTACGATCAATACCTTAAACTAAATAAACAATTGGCAGGTATTAACAGTTATGATGAAGTGATTGGCTGGTTAATTGCATATAAAAGAAAAAGGGGCAAATTATAATATAAAAAATCAATGAAAAGTATCATTCAATTAATAATCGCTTTACTCTTTACTGTTGGCTTTGGTTCGCTGGGCGCAATATTCACTGTTGCTGAAATTCCTACATGGTACCAAACGCTTATAAAACCAAGTTTTAATCCACCTAACTGGTTGTTTGGCCCAGTATGGACTTTGCTTTATACAATGATGGGTATTGCTTTATGGTTAGTTTGGAAAGAGCCTTCCACAACTGATCGTAATTGGGCTATTGGTGTTTTTATGATTCAATTTGCATTGAATTTTTGTTGGTCGATCATCTTTTTTAAATACCATTTATTGGGATGGGCCTTGATAGAAATATTAATCATGTGGATATTCATTTTATTGACCATCCTTTTTTTCTGGCAGCATTCTAAAATTGCATCCATTTTATTATTGCCTTATTTATTTTGGGTAAGTTTTGCAACTATACTCAATGCAGCTATTTTCCGATTAAACTAAATGAATAATCAGAATAGATTCTTCCACATCATGCTTTCAATTGGTTTATCGGGCTGTCCACTGTATTTGGCATTTTTCTTTTGATTATACGCTGTTCCAATTTCTCCATCCACAGGAAAATAAATCAATTGGCCTATTGGCATTCCCTTGTATACCCTTACTGGTTGTTTGCAAGATATTTCCAATGTCCAGTTGCCACAAAAACCTACATCACCTTTACCTGCAGTAGCATGTATATCTATTCCCAATCTTCCAGTAGAAGACTTGCCTTCTAAAAAGGGAACATGCGCATGGGTTTCGGTATATTCTTCAGTTACTCCTAAATAAAATCCGGTTGGTTGTAAAACATAACCTTCATCAGGAATTTCGAAATATTCAATTTTGTTGTGTTTTTTGGCATCCAAAACTGCATCTACATATACAGCCAACCATTTTCCTAAATGAACATCATAGCTATTGCTTCCTAGATCGGCTCTGTCGTAGGGTGTAATTTTGATGGTTCCTTTTTCTATTTCTTCTAAAATACGCAGATCACTTAAAATCATTATAATTACTTTTATGAATGAATTGCAAATAAATTGTAACTCTGCAATATATAAACGCAACCATCCAGCTTTGCCAATCAATTATCAACAAAATATTAACCATACTTCTAAATTAGCTCTTTGGGAGATCGAAGAACCAGCCTCTTTTTTTTTAGAAAAACTGCCAATACACCAGCCCATAAGCCATCCACATAAGCTATTGCAACATTTGGCGGGCAGGTATTTACTTCAATTTTTGTTTCCGAATTTTCCTACTGATTTGATTGAGATAGCAGATACCAGAAAGCCTTTTTTACGGAATGAACAATTCCATTTCTCCATTTCACATTGTGGCAATTTTGCAGCTGCCATTGTTAGTGCCAATAATAGGGTAGGAGTAGATATTGAATTGATAACTCCACGAGTAGATAAGATCAAGCATAAATTTTTACACCCAGCAGAATTGATTGATTGGAAAATTGATCAATTGTCTGATAAAAAAAGAATAGAAACACTTACTCTATTATGGAGTTGTAAAGAAGCCATGTTTAAATGGTGGGGAAGGGGGGATGTAGATTTTAGTGAAGTGATGCGGATTGACGCAAGTGATATTTCTTCAAAAGGAATTTTAAAGGCAAGGTTCAGGAAAAATGAATTCGATCAGGAACTAAAACTTGACTATCAACTTATTAATGATCTAAGTTTGGTGTGGGTGATTTCAGAATAGATTTTGGAAGAAATCCATTAATCTGCAATTCTATTTCTTGTTTTGGTTACTTGTTTCAGCAATTTGAGTAGAGCTTGTTTCATATGGGTTTTTAATAATTGTCCCATTGTATTTGCTTTCAAATATTGATCATTGTAAAAATGTTCAGCCAATGATTTTTTTAACTCATTGATTTTTTCTGGTTTTGAAATAGGATCATCATTCATCATATCCAATAACTCCTTAATTCTATACCTAGAGGAGACCAATCTAAATGTCATCATCGTTTTTTCTTCGGCCTGGTATTGCTCAATCGATTGATGGTTTAAATGCTTCATCACTATTTTAACCAATTGTTGATTCTCTTTAAAAAATTGAGGTAAGTATAAATTTTTTCTGCCCTCATAAGATTGTTGATCAAAATCAATGGCCCTGATACGATATTGAAAATCTTCTATATCAGGAATAATGTTCACTACAAAATTATAAGAACGCATATCACCCAATAATTGCACAAAACAGCGTTCATTGAATTTCACAAATTCTTTGGCCAATCTGATCTGATTGGTTTGTTTGCTATTTAAATAATCAGCAATAAAAACATCTCCAGGTATACCTGGAATATGTTCTTCAATTAAGGTTTCTTTATTGGTGAAATAGGTCATCCGGTTTGGAGAGAGTAGGTGCTCTAATTCTAGTCCATAAACCCTGCTGGCATCTGCCTGTTTAATATAATAATGGTCGTAGTTATCGTTGAACTTATTGATTATTCTAATTCTAAATGGCTTGCTATTGCCAAAGAAACAATAATCAATTCTGGCTACATCCAAGTGATCGATATAGCTCATATCTCCTTCAGTTTTTAATATAGCATATACTTTTATTAAGCTTTCTCTTAAGGATTTCCATTCATGCAAATCATACGATACTTTCTCCCAAGCAGTTTCAATGCCATGTTTGTCTTTTAATGGAGTTGTATAAGTGAATTTTTGTAAATCACTGTAGGCGAAAGGCAGCTTCACTTCTCTGCCATATTTGACTAGATATTTACGTAAATCATCTTTGATTGGATATATCGGCTTCTTCCTTGATGGTTGTTCTGTTTGTCCACTGTGATTGATATGGTCAATAAAATTAATCAAGTAGTAAAGAGTCGTTATCGTCTTCTAATAAATTTAAATTTACTGCATCTGCCCCAGCAATTCCTTCTACAGATCCTTTTATATGAGCTGCATTCAACAATATTTTGTCGAGTTGTTTCTCTCTGGCTTTCCATAATTTTTCCATCGCGTCTCTTTCCTTTTGAATGCTTTGTCGCATACTTCTATATCCTTCGCTAATGGCTTTCCATTGTTCGCTGAATTCAGAACCAATTAAATAATCGTAGAGCATGACCATTTTATCACCTTTATTTTCTTGGCTTTTTTTTGCATCCGCGATTTTTAATAAAGCATTTCTTAAAAGAGCTGCAACACTTTTAACTTCTGATAGGGTGCATATATAAACACCTTCTTTCTCGCCAAATCGATCCATGTCTTTTGGCAAAGTTTGTGTTACAATTACTGCTACATCGGCGCCAAAATGACGCATGTCTTTTTTCAGTTTTTCAATCCATTCGTTGGCAAAGTCTTTGGTACGCTTGCTTTCATAAATTATTTTACCAGATTCATTGCCAAATCGATTGCGTACAACTTGAATACAGTCTGCACCTCTAACGCCTTTTCCAACTTCTTCTATTTTATCAAATGGGAAACAGCTTTGCAATAATTCTTCTAAATGCAATTCTTGAATTTCTCCTTGCAATTGCATGCTGCCCTGTTCGGCTTTGCGCTTCATTTCTTCAATGAGCTTATTTTGATCGTCCTTTTGTTTTTCTAGTTCTTTAATGCGCAAAGTAAAATCTTGTTCTTTTAAACTCAGTTTAGCTGCTTCTTCTTTCATCAATTGTTCCTTCAGCTTTTCTCTTTCTTCCATTAACTGACGTTGAACTGCTATTTGCATTTCTTCTTCTCTGTTCTTTAATTGTTGTTCTTTTTGTAAATACTCCAATTCTTTCTTTCGGGATTCTTTTAATTTCAATTCGTTATCGGCTGCATTTTGCTGCAATAATTTTAATTGATTTTCGTAATCGGCCGCCATTGATCTTCTAATGGAATCCTGCATTTCGGTTTGTAAGCGTTTTTTCTCCTGCTCCAATTGTACCTGCGATTCTATTTCTTTCTTTTTTTGCCAATCAACCATTTTTCCCCTTAATTCCTTTTCAATTTCATCACGCATAGAATCGCCAGGTTCAAATTGATGGTTACAGTTAGGGCAAGTTATAATAAAGCTCGACATATGTTATTATTAGAGTATGAAGGTATTGAAATTACTTGCTCGAAAAACAACCGCTGAATGCGCTGTTGTATTTACTGTAGGTAGAAAAATTAAAATTGAAGCGGTTTACAATTCAAATTGAATTCTAAACTGGTAAAAATGGGTTTTACCCATTAACCCTTTGCTATCTAAATTTCCTATCCCATAATTGAATTCATACCTGAAATGAACATTTGGGTACCAGCTTATTGCAGTAGTAAATCGATTGAATGTTCCTCCACTCAAAAGTGCATCAGTTCCGTTGGTATGTGTATATCGTGCCCCTAACTCAAAAGCGCCATATCCAGAACCTTGCCTGAATTTAAAGTTTTTCTTTGGTATCAATTTACCAAGGTTGCCTGTTGTTTTATTGTAGCGCCTATTTTCTCCAGTAATAAACCAACTTCCTCCTAATTGAATGGTATTAAAAAGCGGGTTGCCTACTGAAGGACTATTAACACTTGTTGAGATGTATTCTCCCAAAAAAGAAATGGGCCCTTTTACGAAAATACCTTCAAGCATAAATGAATTAGCTCCATTTGCAATGAATGATCCTGTGTTGATAAATGAAGGTGCTGTATTAGCTTCTGGCTTGGCTTTGTAGGTAAGTTTGCCATCTGTAGCATCGGTGTATCTGTAGCCCATCCCAATATGTAATAAATTTCTGTCTGATTTATAAATTGGTAGTCCTGTAGCTCTTGCAACAATCTGCGAACCATTGTTTTCAAAAGTTTTGCCTGTTTCCCAATAATTATTAAAATAGCCAATGGTGTATTGCATCCTTTGTTTTAATACAACATTGGAGTATCTAATACCTATATTTCTTTGTCTAACAAACATAGGAGAGCCTGTGCTTCTTTCTGTAAACATTCCCTGCGTACCTGGCGCTACATATTCTAAACCAATTCCTTCTTTTTGCTTGCCAATAGTAAACCAACCTGCTTTAGAACTAATTGGTATATCAATATTCCAATCAATCATTTCAAGGCTTTTTTTACCTTCAGGAGCATCCAGACCATTAAAATTGGCACTAACCATATAACGCCAAGGATTTTTATTTTTTAGAAAAAAACTACCAGTAATAATAATTCGATCTCCCCTGAATTCTGTACCTGGGTCTACTTTGCCAACCTGTTGTATATTGTTGTTGTCTTGAGATAAAATATTGTGGTCGAGCAATATGGCCAAACCAATATTCATAGTAAAGAATTTATTTTTTATTTGATTCCATTTTTTGGCAGAAACATTGGGAGCTGTTGTTGCATTTGCTTCTCTGATGACCATTGCGGTATCATCAAATGTTTTAAAAATATCTTGGGCCTCTGTTGATGAATAAACTATTGAAAAAAATACGAATAAAATACATCTACTAAATCTAGCTGAATGGGACATGTGCAAATTTTTAATTATTTTTGCAATTTATCAATTTGTGATGAGTATAGTATTAAATATGGAAAATCTTTGATTCAAGTTTTAATTTGATACTATTTAGTCTTACTCAAAAGCCCTTCACCGCCTTCGGCGTATGTTGGACTCTCCGCCTTCGGCGTAGTTGGATTGTCGGCTGCACTTCGTTACGCCGACTTCCAAGGAGGGGGCTTACACAAGCAAAAAGTTCTCACTTGCTTCGCAAGTAGGGACTTTTTATGCGCCCGTCCTGAAGCGAGCTTCGGCCGTGCCCATAAAAAAAGTCCCGCACTATGTGCAGAACTTTTTGCTTGTGCCCGAGACTGGATTCGAACCAGCACGCCGTTTCCAGCACCACCACCTCAAGGTGGCTTGTCTACCAATTTCAACACCCGGGCAAATCAAAAACTATAAGAACTGCAATATTAGAAAATAATTATTACATCCTTTCAGGTACTTTTATACCCAGTACATGCATGCCAGTTTTTATTACTTGAGCAGTTGAAATGGCCAACATCAATCGCAAGTTTTTCTTTTCATCGTTTTCTGCATTGGCAATAGAATGTTCATTGTAAAATGAGCTAAACAGTTTTGCTAAATTGTAAATATAAATGGCCACTTTAGAAGGATCCTGTTCATTGGCAGCATCTTTTAATACAGCAGTAAATTGTTCCAACTCAATAGCCAATCCTTTCTCCAATGGCAGCAATGAAATGGTTGCAGTTGGAATTTCGATTATAGTGCTTGCATCTACATTGATCTTTCGAAGAATACTTTTTATTCTGGCATGTGTATATTGTATAAATGGCCCAGTAAATCCATGAAAATCGATGCTCTCTTCCGGATTAAATACCATTTTCTTTTTTGGATCTACGCGCAACAAGAAAAATTTCAATGCGCCTAAGCCCAATGTTTCATACAATTCAATTCTTTCACTTTCTGTAAAGTCGTTTACTTTACCCAATTCTTCTGTTTTCTGTTTGGCAATAGCAATCATTGCATCTACCAAATCATCTGCATCAACTACAGTTCCTTCTCGGCTTTTCATTTTACCAGTTGGCAATTCAACCATTCCATAACTCAAATGAAATATGCCATCGGCAGATGGTAGTTGTAATTTTTGACAAATCAACTTCAATACTTTGAAATGATAATTTTGTTCGTCGCCCACCACATAGATACTTTGATTGGCATTGAATTCTTTTTGTTTCTGTTCTGCTAAGCCAATATCCTGAGTGATATATACCGATGTGCCATCTTTTCTTTGTACTAATTTTTCATCCAATCCATCATTGGTTAAATCGATCCAAACAGATCCATCTTCTTTTTGATAAAAAACGTTTTGAGCCAATCCTTTTTCTACTAGTTCTTTTCCTAACAGATAAGTTTTGCTTTCGTAATATATTTTATCAAAATCAGTTCCAATCTTTGCATAAGTAACATCAAAACCTTGATATACCCATTGATTCATTTTCTCCCAAAGCTCAATCACATCTGGCTTTCCTTCTTCCCAGTCAAACAACATTTGTTGAGCAGCCAATAGGATAGGAGCTTTTTTTTCAGCTTCTTCTTGTAAAATTCCATTTGCTTTTAATTGCTCTATTTGATGCTTATACTCATCATTGAATTTTACATAATAGTCTCCTACAAAATGATCCCCTTTTTTATTGGTGCTTTCTGGTGTTGCGCCATTTGCAAATAATTGCCAGGCAATCATACTCTTACAAATATGTATTCCCCTATCGTTTACTATACAAGTTTTAACAACTTTGTTTCCAGTTATCTTTAATATTTCAGCAATACTTCTTCCCAAAAAATTATTTCTTAAATGTCCTAAGTGTAATGGTTTGTTGGTATTGGGAGAGGAATATTCTACCATTACGCTTAAGCCATTTTCAGGAGATGCACCAAATGATTGGTTGATATAATTGGTGGTTAAAAAATCAGCCCAAACAGCATTATTGATGCCAAGGTTTAAAAAACCTTTTACCACATTAAATGAGGTAAACAATTGTCCAAAATGTTCCAGCAAATAATTTCCCAGTTCATTCCCAATAGCTTCTGGAGATTTTTTCAGTTCTTTTACAAATGCAAACAGCACCACTGTATAATCGCCTTCAAATTCTGGTTTGGTTAGATTAACTAAAATCGATTCTGATTGAACAGTCTGATTGTATAAAGCAAGTATGCTTGAAGCTGTTGCTGATTTTATTTGTTGTGTAACACCCATATTGAAACTCGATTTCGGGTGACAAAACTAACTATTTAAGCGCTACCTTCGCAATCCGTTATGCAAAAGCTGCATTTTTTTGTTCGTAATTTGATTCTTCAAACGGTTGATTTCTTTTATCCACTGTTTCGCCGCTTCATGCCCTTACAAACTTTCAGGTATGCTGCATGTGGTGGATTTAATACGGTTTTAGACATTGGCTTATTTTTTATGGCTTATAATTTTATTTTAATTAAACAGCCAGTTGATATTGGTCAATTAACCATTGGGGCACATATAGCCTCCTTTCTAATGAGCTTTTTAATCACCTTTCCAATTGGCTTCTATCTAAGCAGATACGTTGTGTTTCAAGAAACCAAAGTGGCTAAAACCCAACAATTGGGTAAATACTTCATGGTAGTATTAAGTTGTTTGGTGCTTAATTATTTGTTCCTGAAAGTTTTTGTTGATGTGATTGGATGGTATCCTACACCTTCTAAAATTGCAACCACTTTTTTTGTAGTTGCATTCTCGTATTTTTCTCAAAAAAACTTTACGTTTAAATCAGTTAAGCAGTAATAATAATTGGCAAATCATCCTTTTTCCTTGAGATCTTGGTAAAAGGATCTGCTTTAAAAATTGCTAAAATGACCCATTTTGGTGTGTAAAAGACCTTAGTTACCTACAAAATGGCTTGAAAAAACAACAATAAACTAAGATTATGACATTATTTCATTGAACCAGCAGATGGCATAATCATTGACATATTGCTTTTAGAAAAATTTAAAATATGGGAAAGATAATTGGAATTGACCTCGGAACCACCAACAGTTGTGTTTCTGTAATGGAAGGAAACGAGCCAGTAGTTATAGCTAATGACGAAGGCCGTAGAACTACACCATCTGTAGTGGCGTTTTTGAAGAATGGCGAACGCAAAGTGGGTGATCCTGCAAAGCGTCAAGCTATTACCAATCCTCAAAATACCATTACCAGCGTTAAACGTTTCATGGGTCGTCAGTTTGATGAAGTAACTGAAGAAATTAGTCACTGGAGTTATAAAGTTGCCAAAGGCGATAATAACACAGTAAGGGTAGCGATAGACGATCGTTTATATACACCACAAGAAATTTCTGCGATGATTTTGCAGAAAATGAAAAAAACAGCAGAAGATTATTTGGGCCAAGAAGTTACAGAAGCAGTTATTACTGTTCCTGCTTATTTTAACGATGCTCAACGTCAAGCAACCAAAGAAGCTGGTGAAATCGCCGGATTGAATGTAAGAAGAATTGTAAATGAGCCAACTGCTGCGGCATTGGCTTATGGATTGGATAAAAAACATGCAGACCAAAAAATTGCAGTATTCGATTTGGGTGGTGGTACTTTTGATATTTCTATCCTAGAATTGGGAGATGGTGTATTCGAAGTAAAATCTACCAATGGTGATACCCATTTAGGTGGAGATGATTTTGATAAAGTGATCATGGATTGGTTGGCTGAAGAATTCAAAAACCAAGAAGCAATTGATCTTCGCAAAGATCCAATGGCTTTGCAGCGTTTAAAAGAAGCTGCTGAAAAAGCAAAAGTAGAATTGAGCTCATCTGCTGAAACAGAAATCAATCTTCCTTATGTTACTGCAGTTGATGGAGTGCCAAAGCACTTAGTGGTAAAATTAACGCGCGCTAAATTTGAACAATTATCGGATAACTTATTTGCACGTTGTTTGAAGCCATGTGAAGCTGCTTTAAAAGATGCAGGTTACTCTATTTCAGAAATTGACGAAATCATTTTAGTAGGAGGTTCAACTCGTATTCCTAAAGTACAAGAAATAGTAGAAAAATTCTTTGGTAAAAAACCAAATAAAGGAGTAAACCCTGATGAAGTGGTTGCAGTTGGTGCGGCTATTCAAGGTGCTGTTTTATCTGGTGAAATTAAAGATGTATTGTTATTGGACGTAACTCCTTTAAGCCTTGGTATCGAAACCATGGGTGGAGTAATGACTACCATGATAGCATCTAATACAACTATTCCTACCAAGAAAACAGAAGTATATTCTACAGCTAGCGATAATCAACCTGGTGTACAAATCCATGTATTACAAGGTGAGCGTCCGATGGCTACACAGAACAAGAGTTTAGGCATGTTTAATTTAGATGGAATTCCTCCATCTCCAAGAGGTGTACCTCAAATTGAAGTTACTTTTGATATTGATGCCAATGGTATGTTGCATGTTAGTGCAAAAGACAAGGGTACTGGTAAAGAACAAAAAATTCGCATCGAAGCTGGTAGTGGTTTAAGCAAAGAAGAAGTAGAGAAAATGAAAGCCGAAGCTAAAGCCAATGAAGCAACCGATAAAGAAGCCAGAGAGCGAGTAGAAAAAATCAATCAAGCAGATAGTTTAATATTCCAAACCGAGAAGCAATTCAAAGAATTTGGAGATAAAATTCCTGCTGATAAAAAAGGAGCAATCGAAACTGCTTTAACTAACTTGAAAGAAGCACATAAGAATCAGGATATTCCAGCAATTGATGCTGCAATGACCGAGATGAATACTGCTTGGACTGCAGCTAGCGAAGACATCTACAAAGCTCAACAAGAGTCTGGTGCACAACCAGGAGCTGAACAAGCTGGCCCTCAACAAAATGCTCAACCAACCAATAATGATTCGGTTGAAGACGCACAGTTTGAAGAAGTAAAATAAAGTTAAAAAACAATACCAGAAGCCGTCTCATAAATATATGAGGCGGTTTTTTTGTTAGTAGATTTTTAAAAGCGTGCTGTTGGCTTTTTAACGAAATTATCGAATAATAACAGTGCCCAGTTGTTTGGTGATTTCTCTTTCAAATTCTTTGAGTTGCTTGTGTAATTCTATCAGTTTGATTTGTTCTTCATAACTCGCGTGCTCCATATCTCTTTGGTTATCATCAAACATTTTTTTAAGCTTTCTCAGTTTAAAATAATTCATACTCATGATGGCATCATTTATAGAAGTATCTCTATTCAAGATTTTCATGCCCTCCATAATTTCATCCCAACGAAGGCTAAGTTCGAAAGGAAACATGGTAATATTGGTAATGGTATTTCTAATGAATTCATCATCGTGATACAACATGGTTTTAGAGGTTGGTTCTAATCCTTTATTGTACCAGTCTTTATACACATGCATCAATTGTTCCAATTGTGTATTTTCAAATTGAAAATGTTCCATCTCATTAAATATATATGCTGCGATGGTAATGGAGTCATCAAATGGTTTTAATCCGTGATCCAGTAAAACCCTTAAAATATTTTTTTCATATTGTTCATCTTGTTGTAATAGGGTAGCCGTATCATCCCATTCCGGATTGTTTTGTGCGGAACCTAATTGGGCATCCTGTTGAATAAAATTGGCTTCTTCAAAAGGCAATTTCTTTTCGTCTTTTACAATTTTATCACGCTTGTATTTATTCACCAAATTGGTGAATCCTGTTTCATCTATTTTTAAAATGGAAGAACATTGCTTGATATAATCTTGTTGCTTGGTAAAATCTTCTGCCTTGTTTATTTTACTAAGTGTTTCAGCAATTTGATTAACGATGCCGCTTTTTTTATTGACATCATTTCCTGCTTCCTGCAACAATACTTCTAACTGAAAAAGAATAAAATCTTTTTTAGAAGCAGCAATGAATTGATTGAAGGCAGTAGCGCCCACTTTATTTACATAACTATCTGGATCTTCATTGTCTGGAATCAATACCAGCCTTACGTTCAAACTTTCTTCTATGGCTAAATCCAATCCACGAAGCGCAGCTTTAACTCCAGCGCTATCGCCATCATATATAATGGTAAGGTTATTGGTGTATTTCTTAATTAAACGAAGTTGTTCTACCGTTAGCGAAGTGCCTCCACTTGCCACTACATTTTCTATTCCTGCTTGATGCAAGCTTACCACATCAGTATAACCTTCTACCAATAAACACTCATCTGCTTTATCAATTGCTAAACGCGCAAAATAGGAGCCATACAATATTTTACTCTTACTATATACTTCGTTCTCAGGGGTGTTGATGTATTTTGGCCCACGATCCGATTTGCCAATTACCCTTGCTCCAAAACCAATTACTTTTCCGCTGTTGTTATGAATGGGAAAAATAATTCTTGAGCGATAGTTATCTACCAATTCATTATTGCGATTGGCTACTAATCCTGTTTTTGGAAGCAGTTCAGGATTGAATTGATTTTTTAATAATGATTGGGTTAATGCATCTCTTGATTCGGGATTGTAACCAATTTGAAACTTTCGAATCACTTCTTCTCTAAATCCACGTTCTTTTAAATAGGAGAGCGCAATATTATTGCCTTCTTCTGTTTCAAATAATTGTTGGGTAAAAAATTGTTGCGCAAAATGATTAATGGCATGTAAACTATCGGCAATTTGAATTTGCTGAACCTGCTCAGCGGTTTTCTGCGTTTCTTCAACTTCTATATTGTATCGCTCTGCTAACCATTTTAATGCTTCAACATAAGAATATTTCTCGTGCTCCATTAAAAAGGTGATGGTATTGCCACTTTTGCCACAACCAAAACATTTATAGATTTCTTTTGCTGGGGAAACGGTGAAAGAGGGTGATTTTTCTCCGTGAAATGGGCATAAGCCCAAATAATTGGTGCCTCTTTTTTTAAGTTTTACGAATTCACCCACCACATCAATGATGTCGATTCTATTGGTAATCTGCTGTATGGTATTTGGTGTAATCATTTACTATTGCTGGACTGCTAAATTAAGATTTAATCCATCAACGGCTCAAAAAATAAAATATTTCTACTTTTTTAATCAAACTATTTACTTTTAAGGATGCTTAAAAGAGAAAGACAGGCCTATATCATTCAACAGATTAATATCCACAACAAGGTATTATCGGCTGATTTGGGCAATCAATTAGAAGTTTCAGAAGATACCATTCGTAGGGATTTACAAGAGTTGGCCGAGGAAGGAAAACTGATTAAAGTGCATGGTGGCGCTTTGGCCAATTCGTTTCATTTTACCATTGAGTCTAAAAATGTGTACAATCTTTCTGCTAAGCAGATTATTGCAAGAAAAGCCATTGAACATATCAAAGATGGGATGCTAATTGTTATTTCAGGTGGTACAACCATGCGGGAATTGGTAAAATTATTGCCACCTCAATTAAATGCCACATTTGTAACAGCCAATGTGCCCATCGCATTAGAACTCTTAGAACATCCAAATGTTGAAGTGATTTTTTTAGGCAATAAATTACTCAAAAGTGCTCAAATGGCAGTAGGCGCAGAAGTGGTTCAACGTTTGTCTCAAATACGGGCCGACCTTTGTTTATTGGGAACCAATAGCATTGATCCGGTATATGGTATCACCGATTTAGAATGGGAGATTATTGAAGTAAAAAAAGCCATGATTGCCTGTTCCAAAAAGGTTATTTCCTTGGCTATTTCCGAAAAATTAAATACGATACAGCATTTGCAAGTTTGCACTTTGGATAAAATTGATGTGTTGATCACTGAATTAGAGCCTATTGATGATAAATTAACCCTATTCAATACTTTAAATATATCATTGATCTAGTGTGCATCACCATGCTTTAATATATGCGTTTTTATGCATTTTTTTGCGGAAAAAAAAATAATTTTAACATTCAGTTATTTATACCGTTATTTGACTTAGAATTTACAATACTTTCAAAATTTGCTGCTCTTTGCGGTTTTGAGTATTATTAAAAAAAACTAACTATGAGAAAACTTGCTTACTTATTAAGTCTTGTTTGCTTTCTACTATTTTCGTTTTGTCTAACACCAATTTTTGGTCAAGTAAAGACAATCAGTGGAACTGTAATAGCAGATGAAGATGCTTCACCTTTAATTGGCGTAACAGTAACCAACAAAACCACCAATAAAAGAACACAAACCAACCAAGCTGGTTACTTCAGTATTGCAGCTGAGAAAGGTAACCGTATTACTTTTTCTTATGCTGGTTACGCAAATAAGGAAATAGAAGTTTCAGACAATCAAAACGTAAGTGTTAAATTAAGCACAAGCGAATCAGAACTTGGGGGTGTAGTAGTAACTGCATATGGAATTAAAAAAAATAAAAGAGACCTTACATACCAAGCAATTTCTGTAAGCGGAGATGAAATCGCTTCTACAAAGAGAGATAATTTTATTAATTCTCTTGCCGGAAGAATTCCTGGTGCAATGATTACTTCAACAACTGGTATGCCAGGTGCATCTTCAAGTATCATCCTAAGAGGGCCAACCTCAATTGATGGAACCAACCAGCCAATTTTTGTAGTGGATGGATTAATTGTTGACAATAGTTCAATGGAAAGTCAAGATCGTTTGCCGGGCGGTAATGCCAATAGAAATAACGACTTCGGAAACAGGGGTATGGATATAAATCCTGAAGATATTGATAATGTTACTGTTTTAAAAGGGCCGGAAGCAACTGCCTTATATGGTTCAGATGGAAGCAATGGAGCCATTATTATTACTACTAAAAAAGGAACTAAGGGCAGGTCTACTGTCTCCTACAACAATTCATTTAGATTCGATGTAGTGAATAGGTTGCCACAAATGCAATCCGTTTTTGATCAAGGAAGTTTAGGGGTTACGTCTCCTGTTGTTAGAACCTATTTTGGACAAAAAATACCTGATGGAACACCCATTTATGATAACATTAGAAATTTTTTCCAAACTGGTAGAACTCAAATTCATAATCTATCTATTGATGGTGGATCAGATGTTTCAACTTATCGCTTTACAGCAGGTATCTACAATAACGAAGGTGTTGTACCAACAACGGGTTTTAAGCGATATAATTTTAGACTCAATACAACTTATAAGTTGAGCTCTAAATTTAATGTTACAACAAGTATGGCCTATACTAATTCTAGAACGGATAAAGCTTTAAAAGGCAGTGGCGGATTTTTGATTAGTTTATTAACTTGGCCTTTGGATGATGATATTCGCGTTTATTTAAACCCTGATGGAACTAGAAGAACAATTAGAAATGATGGTTCTTTGGTAGAAGATGACAATCCATTTTTTGATGTCAATAATAATAAAAACTATGATATCAACGACCGTTTAAATGGTAATTTTCAAATGAGCTATGATCCTGCAAAATGGATCAATCTTACTGCCATCATGGGAGTAGATTACTATGCTGGAAAAGGGGTTTTATTTTCTCATCCTCAAGGAAATTTAGGTAGAGGAACCAACGGTAATATAACTGAGTGGAGACAACAACAGCGTTTGTTGAATGGTACCTATAGGGCCACATTAAAAAAGAAATTAGGAAACGTAAATAACACATTGATTGCTGCATTTACATTTGACTCTAGAAAAGAAGAGGTAAGTGGAACTAGAGGAGAACGTTTATTTGATCCTACATTTCTTAGTTTAAACAATACAGATCCACTCACTGTGTCTACAACTACCACAAATGTCAATTTTAATAGAATGGGTGCCTTTTTGAATTATACGGGTACTTTCAAGAATTTTTGGACATTTACTTTATCTGGAAGGATGGATGGAAGTAGTAGATTAATCGATCCATTAAATTATAACACATCCGATGCATTGTATTATTATTATAGTGCTGGTACCAATTTAATACTTACTGATTTATTCAGTTTACCAAAAGTGATCAATTTCGCTAAACTTAGATTGAGTTATGCAACAACAGGAAGAGATCCTAGTGCACCATATGTAAAAGCAAGAAGATTTGTACAATCAAATACCAATGGAGGAGGATTTCAGCCAAATGTAACACAGGGGAACCCTGATTTAAGACCTGAATTTGGTAAAAATTTAGAAATTGGAACGGAGATTAAATTGCTAAAAGGTAGAATAGGAATTGATTTTGCTTATTATGATCAAAAAGTAACAGATCAATTGATTTCTCCTAGGCTTTCGTATGCATCAGGAGCCATATTACAATGGATCAATGGAGGAGATGTAACCAATCGTGGGGTTGAATTACAAATTACAGGAACGCCGATAAAGTCTAAAAACTTTAATTGGAATACCACCATCAACTTTGCACGCAATAGAAATAAAATCTTAAGAATGCCTGCAGGTTTACCGCAGTTTTATAATTCTGATACATGGGGTTATGGAACAGTAAGAAATATTTCTCAAGAAGGGGGCAATATTTTTCAATTGGCGGGTAACCGATTCGATAGAAACAGCAATGGAGATTTATTGATTTCTCCAACAAGTGGTCTTCCTTTGAGAATTACTGGTTCTGGTATTGCTACTGGAGCTTACACACTGATTGGTGATAGACAACCTGATTTCACCATGGGATTATTGAATGCCTTTACTTACAAAAATTGGTCATTTAGCTTTTTATTGGATATTAGGAAAGGTGGAGATGTGTTTAATGGTACCGAACATTTATTATACACGAGAGGCATGAGCAGAAGAACTTTAGATAGAGAAACACCTAGAGTGATCAAAGGTGTTTTAGCTGATGGATTACAAAATACTGCAAATCCTACTCCCAATACAATTGTTATAAATCCTTTATTTAGAAGTGATTATTACCAATCTGGAAGTATTGAAGAAGATTTTATCGAAAGAGATATCAACTGGTTAAGAATGCGTGATATGACTTTATCATATAAACTTCCAGCTTCTTTGTTAAAGAGACAAAGAGTATTAAAAAATGCAAGTGTTTTCTTTACAGTAACAGATGCTTTTATGATTACCAATTATACCGGAGCTGATCCTGCTACCAATGGAAACAATGTGTCAACTAGAGGTGGAGTAGGTGGAATTGGTATGGATATTGGCAATTTAGCAACTCCAACAGGTTATAATATTGGTATTAATATTCAATTCTAAACGATAAATAATTTATAAGATGAAAAAAATAATATTTTCTTTTTTATTGCTTGCCAGTTTTTTTGCACTGGTAAGTTGTAAGAAATATTTTGACGTCAATTCAGATCCAGCTAGTCCGCAGCAACCCAACTTGTCTGCTTTATTGCCACCAGTATATTCTTTAATTCCGGCTGCTTCTTATTTAGATGGAAGATTCTCTGGAACATATTTACAGAATTTCACTTCAACTACCAATGACGGATTTGATTTTCATGGTGGTAATGGTGGTGGTGGAACTGCTGCAACTATGTGGAGAACATTCTATGCTCAACAAGGATCTTCTTTAAATGTGATTTTTGACAAAGGTATGAGAGATGAAAACTGGGATTATGTTGGTGTTGCTTATGCATTACGTGCATGGGGATTTCAACAAACAACCGATTATTTTGGTGAAGCACCATTTTATGATGCTTGGCAGGTATCTCAAAATACAGTGAGTGCAAAATATAGATACGATAAGCAAGAAGTTATTTATAAAGGGATAGATTCATTGTGCCGATTAGCCTTGGTTTATTTAAACAGAACAGATGGAAAAGTTAATCAAAATTTATTGAGCAGAGGAGATTTAGTGTATCGTGGTGATAGGGCTAAATGGATTCGTTTTACCTATGGTATTTTAGCTCGCTTGTACAATAGAACCACTAATAAAAGCGCTTATAATGCAGATTCTGTAATAAAATTTGTTGATCTAGCATTTAACAATGCTGGTGATAATTTTTTAGTGCCTTTCAATGCATCAAGAAATGATGATACCAATCCTGCAGGACCTGCAAGGGATAATTTTGGTAATAGAAGAGCTTCCAGATACATCACGCAATTATTAGACGGTACTATTTTAAATGGTTCTACTACTATTAATAATAGAGATCCTAGATTAAGCAGAATGTTGAGTACTAGCTTTGATACTGCTACAATTACTTCCACTATGCCAAATGCCAATGGAGGTTATCGATTCTGTTTACTTCAAACCAATGGAGTAGGTGATCCAGAGGTTGGTGCAACTGGTGGAACAACTGTTGGTTCACCTGCATTTAGAAGAAGGGTGAGTTTATTATGGGGCGACAGCACTGTAACCAATACTGGAATATCCAATTTTGGCTCCAAGTCTGGAAAATATGTGTTTCAAAATAGTGCACCATATCCTGTAATGACTTACCATGAACTACAGTTTATAAAAGCAGAAGCGGCATTTAGGGCAGGAAATAGAGGATTGGCTTTAGCCGCTTATCAAGCTGGAATTGCAGCTCACATGGATTTTGTGAACTTTTATTCTGCAACAGCTAATGGGATAAGTGCAATTAGTGCTACCCAGAGAGCGAATTATTTTGCTACAAATGCATATAAAAAATCTACTGCTACGCTAACCATTTCTGATATCATGCAACAAAAATATATTGGAGATTTTGGCTGGAACTTTACTGAATCATGGGCCGACTTAAGGAGATACCATTATTTTGATTTAGATGCAGAAACAGGTCTTCAAGTATACAATACTTTCGCAATTCCTTTTTATTCTACCAATAATCAAGGTCCAAAACCTGCTTATAGGTTTGCTCCTACAAATTTCTCTGAATTTGATTGGAATGTTGAAGAATTAAGAAAAATTGGTGGTTTGAACATCGATTACCATACTTACGAAATGTGGTTTAGTCAACCTTAATATTTATAATTAAAAAAATTATGAAAAAAAATATCTCTTTATTATTATTTACTTTAATAAGCATATCATTTTTTGCTTGTGAAAAAGCAGGATTAAGATTAACTGAATATAGTCTTCCTACTGATAAGGCTTTTGTGAGATTTGTATTATTATCTCCAAATACGCCCAATGTTATGATCAAGTCCAATGATATAAAATTAAATGGTGCTACAACTGGTGGAAATGGTGGGATTTTTCCGTCCACTGTTACTTTCCCTGATTATGCTGCAGTTAATCCAGATGCTACTATCAAATTATCGTTACCTAATATAGGTACTCAAAATGACTCAGTAGTTCTCTTTACGAATAAATTGTCTTTAGTTGCGGGTAAATTTTATTCTTTAACATTAAGCGATACAGGAGTTAATAGAACTGCTTTTTCAATAGAAGATGAATTTATTGCGCAAAAAGATAGTTTTTTAGCTGTTAGATTAATCAATGCTACAGTTGGATCTGTACATAATTTGATAAGAGTTGACTCTGCATCTGCCACAGATGTAGTGAGAGATACCATTGCAAGAAATGTTGCATATAGAGGATCATCTGGATTTATTGCTGTAAGAACATTTTCAACCAGACCCTTTATAAGATTAAGAGTGGTAACCAATACTGGAGTTCTTGTAGCCGGGCAAGTTATACCACCACAATCTTTAGCAACCGGCAGTAGAAGGAGTATTACCTTATATACAAGTGGTTTTACAAATGGTTTGGCTGCTCCATTTTTACCAACTCTTATTACAAGTACTGTAACTAATCAATAAATATTTATGAAAAAAATTACCAATTATAGTATTGTATTTATATTCTTTGTTGTTCTTTTTACATCTTGTAAAAAAGATGAAGTCATAGCAACTAACCCTAGTTTCGAAGAATTTGTAAAAACAAACACCAATCTTTCCATGTTTGGTCTTGCTGTAGAAAAAGCCAACTTAGTAGACTTTATAAAAGGGCCTGGACCTTTTACCTGGTTTGCACCAACCAATGCTGCATTTACACAGGCAGGAATTACAATGGATTCCTTAAATCGAATGACAACTGGTAGAATAAGCTATTTCTTAACATATCATTTAGTAAATACAAGATATACTGGAGAAGATATGTTGGCATTGTCTAGTATTACAAGATCTACTCAGAATGGTAACGTAGTATACAATGGATCTTTTAATAACTTTTTTTATGTAAATGGTGCAAGAATATCTTCTGCAGACAATGAAATAGCAAATGGCATCATTCACGTAACTGATCGTTTTCTGATTCCTCCAGTATTAAATGGAAACATCATTTCTATCCTCAATGCTTCAGGACAACATTCCTTATTTATAGAAGCTATAACAAGGGCTGGATTATTAACTACATTATCTAGTACATCTACTTTTACTGTAATGGCTCCAACAAATACGGCAATGATTGCTGCGGGTTATACATCTGCAGGTATTGCTGCAACTCCAGTGGCAACTTTGTTGAATCAATTCAGGTATCATTATTTTAATGCAGTTCGTTTGTTTACCAATGATTTAGCAGCTGATGCTACCACTGTTGCAACTGCTGCCGGGCCTTCCACTTTTTTAAGAACCAGTGAAGCTGGCACAAGAGTAAGGGGTGCAAATAATCCTTCAGCAATTTTAATATCAAGATCTGATGTGCTGGGTACAAATGGACTGGTGCATGTTATTGACGGAGTTTTAAGACCTTAAATTTTTTATTTTAATGAATTTAATCAAAGCCAACAGTTTGTTGGCTTTTTTATTTATTTTTCATTGTAAATATTCATATATGTTTAAAATTAAGATTAGTCAATCTCTTTTAATTATAAGCTCATATCTATTTGGTATTCATTTAAATGCTCAATCGATCAATAAAGCCATTGATGGATTAGAAAATTGGTACCAGTATTTTCCTCAAGAAAAAATATTTCTTCAGATTGATAAAAACCAAATAGTGGCAGGCGATCAAATTTGGTTTAAAGCATGGTGTACTTTTAATTCAAAACCCAGTTTCTTAAGTAAAATCATGTATGTTGATTTAATTAATGAAGCTGGAATTGTAGTTCAAAAGAAAATGTTTTCAATGGATAGTAGCGCTTCTATTAGTGGCGTTTTAGACATAGATACTAAAATGAATAGCGGCAATTATAGTATCAATGCTTACACTTTATGGATGTTGAATTCACCTGATTTTATCGCTAAGCAAAGCCTTTTTATTTATGGGTCTGATTATATTAATAAACCGGTCACTCCATCTAAGATACTTAATTTAAAGGCACAATTTTTTCCGGAAGGAGGTAATATGATTGCTGGAATAAACAATCGTATTGCTTTCAAAATTACCGATGAAAATGCAAATCCAATTAGTACATCGGGGATAATAGTAGATAAGGATAATCAACAAGTCGCCTCTTTTTCAACAGAGCATGATGGCATGGGTTTATTTGAATTAGAACCAAAAAATGGAGGCAGTTATTTTGCTACCATTAAAAAGGGGGTTGGCTCATCTCAAACTTTTAAACTGCCAATAGTTAAAAACGAAGGCATCAATATGATGGTTTATAATAGCAGTAATAGAATTTCTGTGATTATTAATCGAGGTGATTTTAATAAAGATAAATACAATAAAAGCATTTTAATTGCTCATATGAATGGCAAATTAATTTTTGCTGGCGAATTCGATTTTAATGAAGGAAAAACTGCTACATCTATTTCAAAAAAAGGATTACAACCTGGAATAGTTCATATCACCGTATTTGATTCTGCTGCTAATCCCTTGGTTGAAAGAATTGCTTTTATTGAAAATTATTCAGTTCAAGTTCCTGCAATCAATAATGATATAAAGAATTTAAATAAAAGAGGAAAAAATACCATTTCCTTTCAACTTTCCAATACCGTAAATGAAGATTTATCTGTTTTAGTAAAAACCATTCATAAAACTGATTCTATTCAAAATACAGCATCAATCCTTTCTTCATTATTATTGAGTGCAGATTTAAAAGGATTCATTCCGAATAGTCATTATTATTTTTCCAATAAATCTGAACCAGTCTTGAAACATTTGGATTTATTAATGATGACTCATGGATGGAGGCGATTTACATGGAATAATTTAGTCAATAAAATTGATCCCGTTTTAAAATATCCAATAGAGTCTAATATCTCGATTAAGGGAAAAGTAACCAAATCCAATAGGTCAGATTTAATTAAAGATGGAAAGGTTTCTTTTATTTTAAAAGGAGAAGATAGTACCAAGATTGTTGCAGATGCTTTTTTAACTGATAAAGGTGAGTTTATTTTGGATTCACTTAATTATAAAAAGAAAGCTACTATTTACTTTGAAGCGCAAAACAATAAAAGAGAAAAAATTCCTGTAGATGTAACTATTTATCCTGCTTATATTGATACAGTAAAAAAATCTAGTTTTATTGCTGAAATCAATTTAGACACTTCCATGATTTCATATAGAAACAATTCCTTTTCTCAATACATTTATAATCGCCTTGGAACTATCGATACCTTGTTATTTGGAAATACTACTTTAGCAGGAGTTACTGTTACTACTAAAAAACTTTCCTTTATTGATTCATTACAAAAAGAATATGTATCTCCAGTTTTTGCTGTAAGTGATAATACAATCGACTTTGAAAATGCCACTGGGATGATCAATATCTGGCAATATTTGAGAGGCCAAATTCCAGGCTTTTCGGTTGAACCTTTTAATGGTGGTGGCGCTACTGCAAGATTTACTCGATATGATGGGATTAGGGGTTTAAGTGATGATGAAGGTTTGGATGCGATGAAATTCATGTTAAATGAAATAGAGGTATCCCCAGAACAATTGGATTTCATTTCTCCAAATGATGTAGCATTGGTAAAAGTTTACAAAGGCAATACAGCCTTTGCTTGGGGAGCAAATATGGGAATGATTGCAGTTTATACAAAAAAAGGTACCAATGTGAATAGACCTTCATATGAAAAAGCTTTTTCAAAAATCGAAAAAATTGGCTATGAAAATGACAGGGAATTCTTTAATATCGATTATTTAAAAATGCCAGATGTAAATAAAAACATACTTGATAATCGTCAAACATTGTATTGGAATCCAAAAATCAAAAAAGATAAATCAGGCAAATATTCATTTAGTTATTACAACAATGACCTTACTGAATCAAATTTATTATTAATTCAAGGGATTGATAAAAAAGGTGATTTAATTTATTATCAAAAAATCATTAACTAATCATCCTTTCATTATTAGAAATGTAATAAATGCTCCAATTAAAATGGCCATTAGGGTTTTATTGTTTTCCCACAACGATTCATTTTTCTTATTATTGAAAAATACTTTGATTGATTGAATTAGATTATGGTCTTCTTTAGCAAATTGTATCCATACGTTTTCAAATTGCTTTATCTCTTTAAAAGATAGATAGTTAAAGCTTTTTGCCTGTTCTTTAAATAGCAAAGTTTTTAATTTGCCATTGTGTGTAAACAATTGCTGATGTTGCTCAGATAAGCTATGTAAACATTCATTGATCAACCAGTCTCGATTGATAAAGAATTGATTTTGAGATGAAAGTGATTTATTGATCTTAATTACCGATTCAATCAATGCTTCAGCAGAGTGATGAAACTTGATTTTTATTGTATCCTGTTTGGCAAAAAATGTTCTATTGTATTCAGCTCTTTTATCAGTATTGGATAAAGTTAGGTAAGCCATTTGTACCAATTGAAATTTCGCAGCCTTATGTTCATCATGATGATGTGTATCGGGATGATACAGCAATGCTTTTCTTCGATATGCTTTTTTAATATCAATTGAATTAGCATGAAAGGGAATACCAAGTATGCTATAATAATTATCTTGACGCATCAAACAATTAACTAGGAGTTGGTCTCAAAATTAATATCATCTCCATCTAGTAATTCTCGTTCAATTTCTTCCATTTGAACAATGTCCCATGCTTCGGATTCTGTTGGCGTAATATTCAGCATCTCGTCAATTTCGAATGCTTCTAATTGTGAAGATGCTGGATCAGAAAGATTGCAAATAACAAATGAAGCACTGTTTTCATAAAACTGTTCTTGTAATGCCATCAATTGTTTAGCAAAGTCTTGGTCTAAAGTTTTTATAAATTCCATATTTAACACAACATTTTTAATCGGCTCATGGAGCAGTTTATTGCAGATTGGAATCAATGTTGCTGCAATATTGGCAGTATTACTGGCTTCTATTGGTGTTACAACGGTAAATTTCTCCTTGGTATCAATTTTGACTTCCATAATTAGATTGTAAATTAACAAAGTGTGTATAAATGACTTACAACTTCACTCAAAAATATTCGTTATAATTGTATAAATCCAAATTTAGATTATGGATAATAATTTTTCAGCACAGGTTAAAGAGATTATTTCCTTTAGTAGGGAAGAAGCCCTTCGTTTAGGAAATGACTTTATTGGAACAGAACATCTATTGCTTGGATTGATCCGTGATGGAGACAATACGGCCATCAAGGTATTGAAGCAACTCAATATAGACCTATATGAGCTTAGAAAAGAGGTAGAATTGGCTGTAAAAGACAAAACAGGTAAAAATATTGCCAATATCAACAGTTTGCCCCTCACCAAACAGGCAGAGAAAGTAATTAGGGTTACCGTTTTAGAAGCCAAGGCTTTAAAAAGCCCTTTGGTTGAAACAGAGCACCTGATGTTGAGCATTTTAAAGAACAAAGAAAATATTGCCACACAAATTCTCAATCAATTTGATATTGATTACGATTTGTTCCGCAACGAAATTGGCATGGTAGGCACCACCAATCCTCCTCCAAGAAGTGAATTTCCCGATGATAGCGACGATGATTTCGATGAAGAAAAGAAAGGATCTGGTTATCAACAGTCTAGAACGGGTAAACAAGCACCTGGAACTGCTAAAAGCAAAACACCAGTATTGGATAATTTTGGAAGAGATATTACTAAAATTGCCGAGGCAGGTAACCTCGATCCAATTATAGGAAGAGAGCAGGAAATTGAACGTGTAAGCCAAATATTAAGTAGAAGGAAAAAGAACAATCCCATTTTAATTGGAGAACCTGGAGTTGGTAAAACAGCCATAGTAGAAGGCTTGGCCTTAAGAATTGTTCAACGTAAAGTGAGTAGGGTATTATTCAATAAAAGAGTCATTTCATTGGATTTAGCTGCGTTGGTTGCAGGTACTAAATATCGTGGTCAATTCGAAGAAAGAATGAAAGCCATCATGAACGAATTAGAAAAGAATCGAGATGTGATTTTGTTCATTGATGAAATACATACCATTGTAGGTGCAGGAGGTGCTTCTGGTTCATTAGATGCTTCGAATATATTTAAACCTGCATTAGCTAGGGGAGAACTCCAATGCATTGGTGCATCTACGCTTGATGAGTACAGAATGCATATTGAAAAAGATGGTGCACTTGACAGAAGATTCCAAAAAGTATTGATTGAGCCACCTAGTGTTGAAGAAACTGTATTGATTCTGAACAATATAAAGTCTAAGTATGAGGATTTTCACAATGTTATCTATGGTGATGATGCCATTGAAGCTTGTGTGAAATTAAGTGATCGATATATGACTGATCGTTTATTGCCCGATAAAGCCATTGATGTAATGGATGAAGTTGGTGCTCGTGTACATTTAAAAAACATCAATGTTCCAGAGAGTATTGTAGAACTAGAGAAGAAGATAGAAGAGGTTAAGAACGAGAAGAATAAAGTGGTTAAAAGCCAACGTTTCGAAGAAGCTGCTTCTTTGCGTGATACAGAAAAAAGATTGGGCGAAGAATTAGAAAAAGCAAAAGGTATTTGGGAAGAAGAGAGCAAACACAAGCGTTATCCAATTACAGAAGAAAATATTGCTGAAGTGATCTGCATGATGACCGGTATTCCAGTGAAGCGCATGGTTCAAGCTGAAACCGAAAAACTTCGCAGAATGAGCGAAGATATGCGCGGTATGGTGATTGGTCAGGATGATGCCATCAATAAAGTAGTGAGAGCTATTCAAAGAAATAGAGTAGGATTAAAAGATCCTAAAAAACCCATTGGCTCATTTATTTTTCTTGGACCAACCGGTGTAGGTAAAACAGAATTGGCAAGGGCTTTAGCTAGATATATGTTTGATTCAGAAGATGCGTTGATTCGCATTGATATGAGTGAGTACATGGAGAAGTTTACTGTAAGCCGTTTAATTGGTGCACCTCCAGGATATGTTGGTTATGAAGAGGGTGGTCAACTAACTGAAAAAGTAAGAAGAAAACCTTATAGTGTTATCTTATTGGATGAAATTGAAAAAGCACATCCAGATATTTACAATATTTTATTGCAAGTGCTTGATGATGGTCAATTAACAGATGGCCTTGGCAGAAAAGTAGATTTTAAAAATACCATGATCATCATGACTTCTAATATTGGTGTACGTCAATTGAAAGAATTTGGTGATGGCGTTGGATTTGCTACTGCAACTAGAATGCAGAATGCCGAAGAAAACAACAAAGCAGTAATTGAAAAGGCTTTAAAGCGTACTTTTTCTCCAGAATTCTTAAATAGAATAGATGATGTTGTTGTGTTTAATTCTTTAACAAAAGAAAATATCTTTAATATTATTGATATCTTAATGACAGGCGTGTCTAAACGATTGCATAATCTTGGATTTTCTTTAGAATTAACAGCGGAAGCCAAAGAATTTATTTCTGATAAAGGTTATGATGTTCAATTTGGTGCACGTCCATTACACAGGGCCATTCAAAAATACTTAGAAGATCCTTTGGCTGAAGAAATCATGAAAATGACCATCAAACAAGGAGATGTTTTGGTTGCTGATCTTGATAAAGAATTGGGTCAAATAACTTTCACATTTAAAGAAAGAATTGAAGAAGAAGAAGCCAAGGCAGAGTCTTAAATGGGTCTACGTCACTGATATTCTTTTCAGTATCGTAGAGTAGATATTAGAATCGTAAAATAGAAAATAAAAAGACCGGTAGATAAATTCACAATTGAATTAGTCTATCGGTTTTATTTTTGAGTGCCCCATCTATAAGACTGAATATCCAAACCAGCCAAATCTAAAACTCGATCTACAACTGTACCTGCCAATTCTTCAATTGTTTTAGGCAAACTATAAAATGATGGGGTTGCAGGGCAAATGATTCCTCCAGCCAATGTAACGGTTTCCATATTGCGAATATGAATAAGGTTATAAGGAGTTTCTCTTGCAAGTAAAATCAATTTTCTTCTTTCTTTTAAAATTACATCTGCAGCTCTGGTAACTAAATCATCGCTGATTCCTGATGCAATTCTCCCTAAAGTGCCCATACTGCAAGGTGCTACAATCATGGTGTTATACTTGGCAGATCCTGAAGCAAATGGTGCAGTAAAATCATGCTTTTCATAAGTTGGAAAAGGATAATTCAGGTATGCTTGATTGCCCAATTCGGTTTGCCATACATCTTTGGCATTTTTGCTCATAACCATTCCAACAGCCTCATATTGATCTTTTAATAAGACCAACCTATCTAAGATCATTTTAGCATAAATAGATCCACTAGCACCGGTAATTGCAACGATTATTTTATTTGCCATATATGTATAACAAATCTACAGCAGAAAGGTTAAGTATGCACAAAAAAATACCCTCACTCGGAGGGTATTGATCTCTACGCTGTTTAATAGGGAAATTATTTATACATGATTTCATAATACTCATGTGCCATGCGGTTGCTGTCAAATTGAAAACGAACATCCATCATGCCATTTTTCATGATTTGTCTCCAGGTATCATAATTATCATAATACATTGGAATGATTTGTTGTTCTAAGATTTCATAAGCTTTGTTTAAATCATATTCATCCTGATCGTGTTGAGACATATTAGCATAATCTGCCTTCGGCACTACAAAGCCATTGTTTCCATGATTGATGAATTCGGGTATCCAACCATCATCAGTTGAAAAATTTACTGCTCCGTTCATTGCTGCTGTCATTCCAGAAGTACCTGACGCTTCTCTTGGAACCCTTGGATTATTCAACCAAACATCAGCTGCTTGTTTTAAACGTTTACTCAACGCCAATTCATATCCTACTAACACGGCAACATTTTTGTAATTCTTGCTCAAATGAACCAAGTTGTTGAATTGAGATATAGCTGGGTAATCTACTGGATATGGTTTGCCGGCCCAAATAACTTGAACAGGATACTTGGTATTGTTGAGCATTTTTTCAAATCGATCCATATCGTAAGTAAGCATATCAGCACGCTTGTATCCAGCAAACCTTCGAGCCCAAACGATGGTTAAAACATTGGGATCGAAAACCTTTCCTGTTTGATCGGCTACAATTTCAAAAGCTCTTTTCTTTAAAAACTTTTTTCGATCATCGTAAACAGCATCATCTTTTGATTCCAACGCTTTATACATCTGTTTGTCTGACCAATAAAACCAATTCTGCGCATTGGTAATAGAAGTGATTGGGCAAATGCCTTCATAATCTTTCCACATATCTCTACTAACAACCCCATGCAAATCGGATACTCCATTGGCTTTACGGGCAAATCGAAGTGCAGCCAATGAGTGATTGAATTGATCATCTTTTATGCCTGTAAGTTTTCTTACTTCATCTATACTTAATCCACAGAAATAACTCATTTTATGGCATAAATAAATATCATGCTTTTCATTACCGGCTTCTTCTGGAGTATGGGTTGTGAATACCAAATGTGCTCGAACTTTTTCAACACTCTTGAATTTGTTGAGCAAATAAAATGCCGAAGAAATGCCATGTGCTTCATTTAAATGGTACACATCTGGGTTAAAAGACAATTCATCAATCAATTTTGCGCCAGCCACACCCAACAATATAAATTGAGCAACTTTGGTTGCTACATTGGCATCATACAATCTATGGGTGATGGTTTGAGATATATAATCGTTCTCTGGCAAATCAGTACTCAATAAAAACAAGGGAGCACTTTTAAATGTTTCTGGATTTAAATAATAGGCTTTTACCCAAACAGGATGTTCGTGAATTAATATTTGAAACTTGATGCCTGTATCTTCTAGGAAACTATAATTTTTTTCCATGAATGTTACCTGCAATGTTTGGTCTTGATTTCTTGCTTGATCGTAATAACCATATTTCCATAAGATTCCAATACCAATCATGTTTTGACTCAATTCATAGGCACTTCTTAAATGCGAGCCTGCCAAATAGCCCAATCCACCACTGTAAATTTTTAAGGGTTGGTGAATAGCAAATTCCATCGAAAAATAAGCCGCTTTTTTAGCATATTGATCATTAATAGCATAGGGAACTTTGTAATTTCTAAAACTCATAAATCATTATTTGATTAGCTTTATTCATGCAAGTTAAGCGAAAAATGTACAATGTGATTTTTACACATTAACATAGGTGGAGGTGGAACAACGTTTTGTGCAAGCGATCACTATTTCTTTTTTAGACTTTTTTGTTTGGGCTCTTTCTTTTTAACAAATGAATCATTAAAAAAACATTTGATTCCTCGATGATTGCCACAACTGCCTTGTTCTTTTAAGGTAATTTCATTTTTTGCGAATTTGAAATCAATAATACAAGGATCTCCATTTTCATTGAATACGCCACTATTGGGAGTTTTTATTTGCAGGTTGCCTTTTAGTTCGCCTGTACAAGCACCTTCATTTCTCTCAAAATGAATAAAAAAAGAATAATTGTTCAAATCTTTTCCATCTCTAATGGATACATAGTTTTTTTTGTCTTTAATATAATCTCCACTGAATTTATTTTTCTTTGGTAAAGTATCGATAGGATTGATTACTTCAGACTTTTTTGGATCTTCATTAGAATCGTTAATTACAACCATAAAAATACCTACATCATTGTATACCCAACCAGCCCTGGAAAATTGAAGTTGATTGTCTTTTCCCATTTTTTCTTTACTGATTAAAAAAGTAGGCTCTTTATTAATGTTCAATGAATGTGCATATTCATCTTTATAATCGTTGTGCAATAATTCTTTAGACCCAAGAAAATTATTTTTTTTATCAGTTACAAATACAACCAATTTTTTAATTTTGTGTTGTTCAATGATGGCCAGGTAATAATGCTCTTTTTCTTTTTCAATTTTTCCTATTGGGTGAATGTTGAATTTTCTATTTTTCCCTGTAAGGGTATTGAAAGCACTATCCGGAAAAAATTGTAAAAAAGCTTTTAAACCTATGGTAATGGTATCTGCAGATTTATCAATATTGGTATCTGATACAGCATAGGGCAGGTTCATCGCTTTAAAAACACCAAAAAAATCTTTTTGCTTTAAAGGCACTTCACCTGAAAAGTCAATTGGTTTTTCTTTGCAGCCAACTAAGAATAAAATGAACAATGCCCCAATCCATCTATGCATACCCAATTATTTGTAATAAAATTACACTTTATAGTGGTTTTGTCCGTTTTTTGTTTGTTAAGATGGATGAATCAATTTAGATTTATCACAATTATTGATGCATGAGGATAGATCCAGCAAATTCATTGAGTGAAGTACACGAGTCGGTAGATACGACTTTGCCTAGAAAAGGCTTTAAAAGGATTTTGGCATATATAGGACCGGCATATTTGGTAAGTGTAGGTTATATGGATCCAGGTAATTGGGCTACCGATTTACAAGGTGGTGCTCAATTTGGATACAAATTGATATGGGTTTTATTAATGAGTAATTTAATGGCCTTGTTATTGCAAAGCCTAAGTGCCAGATTGGGTATTGTTAGAAGAAGGGATTTGGCTCAAGCCAATAGAGAAGTGTATCCTCCATTGGTAAATTTTTGCTTATATATTCTTGCAGAATTGGCCATTGCTGCCTGTGATTTAGCTGAAGTATTGGGTATGGCCATTGGTATTCATTTATTAACTGGAATACCAATCGTATGGGGAACTGCTATTACGGTATTGGATACTTTTTTGTTTTTATTGTTACAGCAATATGGCATAAGAAAAATGGAAGCCTTTATTATTGGGCTGGTAGCTGTAATTGGAGCTTCTTTTTTAGTGCAAATTATACTTGCTCAGCCTCCAATGTTGGAAGTAGCTAAGGGATTAATCCCAAGTTCACTCAACAATACCGCATTGTACATTGCAGTGGGAATTATTGGAGCAACTGTGATGCCACATAATTTATACCTCCATTCCGCATTGGTTCAAACTAGAAAAATTGCTCCAAATAAAGAAGGCATTAAAAAAGCATTGAAATACAATTTTATTGATAGTTCTATTGCCTTAAATGCTGCTTTTTTGGTAAATACAGCCATATTGGTTTTAGCTGCTACTGTGTTTTTTAAAACAGGCAATACCCAAGTTGCAAAGATTGAAGATGCACATAGATTACTTGCTCCTTTACTAGGTTCCGAATTGGCTCCCATCCTTTTTGCGGTTGCTTTAATTGCTGCTGGTCAAAGCTCTACTTTAACAGGAACACTTGCTGGTCAAATAGTTATGGAAGGTTATTTGCAATTAAGAATTAATCCATGGCTTAGAAGATTAATCACTCGTTTAATTGCCATTGTTCCTGCTGTTTTGGTGATTTTAATATACGGTGTTGAAAAAGTAGACGACTTGTTGGTTTTTAGCCAAGTTATACTAAGTCTACAGTTAGGATTTGCAGTAATCCCCTTAATTCATTTTGTGAGCGACAAATCAGCTATGGGAGAATTTGCCATTAGCAAATCAACCAAAATATTTGCATGGTTGGTTGCTGCTATTTTGGTTACACTGAATGTAAACCTTGTTTCCAATGAAGCCATTTTCCTATTGAATTCATCAATAGGAATGGGGTATAAGCTAATGATTGTTTTGGCTATTCTTGCCTTCATATGGTTATTTCTTACAATGACTTTTTATCCATTATTACAAAAAAGGAAAATTGCCAAAGAAAGTTTGATGCATGGCGATACCATTCAATTGGAAGATTTACAAGTAAACCAGTTGCAAAATATTGCTATTGCCTTAGAGTTTTCTGCATCCGATGAAAAATTGATCGCACATGCCTTGGCTCAAGGAAACAAACAAGTAAATTATATTCTATTGCACATTGTAGAAAGTGTTTCTGCAAAATATTTAGATGCCGCAAGCGACGACGCTGAAACAAGAAAAGACAAAGAAAGGTTAGCCTCTTATATTAATCAATTGTCGGAAAAAGGATATCAAGTTGAAGGTATTTTAGGGTACCATCATCGAGTGAATGAAATTGTTCGGATTGTAAAAGAAACCAAGGCTGATATGCTGGTTATGGGAGCCCACAGACATGCAGGCCTGAAAGACTATATTTTTGGAGAAACAATTGAAGCTGTTAGGCATCAACTATCAATACCTGTATTGATAGTGAATGTATAAACATAGATCATGCTGAATTTTTCAATATATTTGACCTTTTAAAATCACATAAATAGCTTTAAATGGCACAAAAGATTAGAGTAGCCAATCCAGTTGTTGAACTGGATGGAGATGAAATGACCAGAATTATTTGGAAGTTTATTAAAGAAAAATTGATTTTACCCTACTTAGAATTGGATATTAAATATTACGATTTAGGTATGGAATATCGTGATGAAACCAATGATCAGGTAACCATCGATGCAGCCAATGCAATTAAACAATATGGTGTTGGTATTAAATGTGCCACAATTACACCTGATGAAGCAAGAGTTGCTGAATTTAAACTCAAGCAAATGTGGAAAAGTCCTAATGGAACCATTAGAAATATTTTAGATGGAACTGTTTTTAGAGAACCCATTGTTTGTAAAAACGTACCTCGTTTAGTTCCAAATTGGACAGCACCCATTTGTATTGGCCGACATGCATTTGGAGATCAATACAGAGCTACTGATTTTGTAACCAAGGGCAAAGGTAAACTAACCGTTAAATTTGAAGGCGAAGATGGAACGGTTCAAGAATTTGAAGTATTTAATTTTAAAGGAGATGGGGTAGCGCTTGCTATGTACAATACCGATGAAAGTATTATTGGTTTTGCAAGAGCTTGTTTCAATCAAGCATTGATTAAGAAATGGCCTTTGTACTTATCTACTAAGAATACTATTTTAAAGAAATATGACGGTCGCTTTAAAGATATTTTTGAGGACATCTACCAAAAAGAGTTTAAACAATTGTATGTAGACGCAGGAATTACCTATGAGCATCGATTGATTGATGATATGGTTGCAAGTGCTTTGAAATGGAATGGTAATTTTGTTTGGGCTTGTAAAAATTATGATGGTGATGTGCAAAGTGATACAGTTGCACAGGGATTTGGTTCTTTGGGATTGATGACTTCTACCTTGGTTACACCTGATGGAAAAGTGATGGAAGCAGAAGCTGCTCATGGCACAGTTACTAGACATTTTAGGGAATATCAAAAAGGGAATCCTACATCAACCAATCCAATTGCATCGATTTTTGCTTGGACAAGAGGATTGGAATTCAGGGGCAAATTAGACAATAATCAAGCACTTGTTGATTTTTGTACAGCACTAGAAACTGTTTGCGTAGAAGTTGTAGAGAGTGGAAAAATGACCAAAGACTTAGCTGTTTGTATTTATGGCAATAAAGTAAAACATGGAGAACATTATTTATATACAGAAGAGTTTTTGGATGCTATTGATGTTGAATTACAAAAGAAATTAGCAAAATAAACCTAGCATTTTTATAATTGTAAAAGGCTGTTCTATCAAGAACAGCCTTTTTTGTTCATTCAGTAATAAATATTTTTAAGCAGAAATTTCCACCCAAGTATGATCTGCCAATAATTTCACAGATGATACAAATTGTTTGAATGGTCCAGATTTACCCCATTCGTTCGGAGCTACTAAAGAAAGCAGATATGCGCCATCGTTTTTTTCATACAAATGATAGGTATGGCCAATTTGAGGTTTAAAAGTTAGTCGGGTCTCATAAATCATCATACTCAATTCTTTGCGCTTCTTGATTTCTTGTGCTTGTTTAGCCAATAATTCTATTTGTTGTCTTATCTGATCAAGTTGCATATTGGTTTGATCTTCCATTGCACTCAAGGCTTTGTGCTTAATTACGCCTTCCTTAGTTGGCCTAATAACAACTCCTGAAACAGATGATGCATAAGGTAAAACACTTAGTTGTTTGTGATATATTTCGATATTATTAAAAGGATTTTGCTCTTTATTAATACCGGTATGCGTAATTTTTAAATACCCATTGGGCATTATTTCATGAACTACTTTTAAAACAAGAACATCGTTTTTAAAAAATTCAATTTGAAGGGTTGATGAATCAACGATATTGGCAATGTAGGTATTGGCCAACACTTCATTGTTAAAAGGTCTTGAAAGATTATCAGGTATAATTTCATATTGGCTGTAAAAAGCTTCATTGTCTATATTTACCCAATTGCTTATAAGTGAAATTGCATGGCCATTTTGGATACTTTCTATCTTGTAATTGCCATTCTTGGGCGCCAAACCATTATCGAAAATACATTTTTCAGGAAACAACTGCCAACTAGCTAGAAAATTATAGGCTTGTACCATAAAACAGTAATTATTGTATACCTATTACAATTATTGGAACCAATAGTTGCTTTAAGTCAATAAAAAACCTGCAGTTTGGGGCTGCAGGTTCAAAAAAATAAATAAAAAGCTATTTAACAGTGAAATCTATCTGTAAAGTACCCCAATTTAAAGATACATTACCCTTACTAGAAATGGCATAAGTTAAACGCTCCATTGATGTATTAGTGGTGCTTGATGACACATTTACCCTTAACGCATCATCGGCCTCTTTATAACTAAAGGCACCCCATTGTTTCCAGGTTTTATTGAAAATAAGGGTCCAATCGTTTCCATTATTAATGGCAAAGAAACCATATTTACCAGCTGGCAAAGCTTTTCCATTGACCATTGCATCTTTGGTAATTTCAAATACGGTGGCATCATTTGCGCCAGCCCTCCAAACTTTCCCCTGCATTGGCTCTACATCTTTACCAATGGTTCTTCCTTTTAATGCAGGAGAACTATAATTGATGGTAATTAATGTGCCGTTTTGTAATGTAGCAGATGCAGTGGCTGGTGGACTTGGCTTTTGGGCGCATGCAGATCCAATGGTTATCAAAACCAGTAGAATTGCAGAAAACAATATTGATTTTTTCATAAATAACATTTATTTTAAAAACGAAATTGAAGAAAAAAAGTTGATATTATCTAGGAA
>CANGTR010000007.1 GCA_947456855.1 Sphingobacteriia bacterium
AAAATTGATTAAAATAATTTGTATGAATACTGTAGAAAAAAAATTGGAAAATAAAATCGATCAACAGCCTTCTATTTCCCCCCCTTTAGAGCCTGCCCCGACAAGTCGGGGGGGGGCAGGGGGGGGTGAGTTATCCGGCTCTCAAGCAGTATTAGAAGCTTGTATCGCCGAAGGAGTAGACACTATTTTTGGATATCCTGGAGGAGCAATTATGCCGATTTATGATGCATTGTATGATTACAATGATCAATTAAAACATGTTTTGGTTCGGCATGAACAAGGTGGAATACATGCAGGGCAAGGCTATGCGCGCAGCAGTGGAAAAGTAGGTGTTGTTTTTGCAACAAGCGGACCTGGGGCAACAAACTTGGTAACTGGTTTAGCAGATGCAATGATTGATAGCACTGCTTTGGTTTGTATCACTGGTCAGGTGTTTGCGCATTTATTAGGAACAGATGCTTTTCAAGAAACTGATGTAATCAATATCACAACACCTGTAACAAAATGGAATTGTCAGGTTACGGATGCTGCTGAAATTCCTCATGTTTTGGCAAAAGCATTTTACATAGCTCGAACTGGTAGACCAGGTCCTGTTTTAATTGATATTACCAAGAATGCACAAATTCAAAAATTCAATTACGAAGGATATATAAAATGTGAGCACATTAGAAGTTATCGCCCTAAGCCCATTATTCGAAAGGAATATATAGAACAAGCCGCTGCATTGATTAATCAAGCAAAAAAACCATTCGTGCTTTTTGGGCAAGGAATCATTTTAGGTAAAGCGGAAAAAGAATTTAAAACGTTTATTGAAAAAGGCGGTTTGCCAGCAGCTTGGACAATTTTGGGATTAAGTGCATTGCCAACGGATCATCCACAGAATGTTGGCATGTTGGGTATGCATGGAAATTATGGCCCAAATGTGTTGACCAACGAATGTGATGTATTGATTGCAATTGGAATGCGATTTGATGATCGGGTAACTGGTAGGCTCGACAAATATGCCAAACAAGCAAAAATTATTCATCTCGATATAGACCCTGCTGAAATAGATAAAAATGTAAAAGCAGATGTACCAGTATGGGGTGATTGTAAGGAGACATTGCCCTTACTTACTCAGCTAATAGAAGCAAAACAACACAAAGATTGGTTGGAAAAATTCAATGCATATACGCAACAGGAAATAGATATAGTTATACAAGAAGAATTACATCCAAAAGAAGGGGAACTTACCATGGGCGAAGTAATTCATTTGTTAAATGAACTCACCAATGGAGATGCCATCATTGTTACAGATGTGGGCCAACATCAAATGGTTGCATGTAGATATGCAAAATTCAATCAATCAAAAAGCAATATTACTTCCGGCGGACTTGGTACAATGGGCTTTGCATTGCCAGCAGCTATTGGAGCAAAATTTGGTGCTTTAGATAGAACCGTAGTAGCTGTTATTGGTGACGGTGGATTTCAAATGACTTTGCAAGAAATGGGAACCATCATGCAAACTGAATTGAATGTAAAAATTTTAATACTTAACAATCGCTTCTTAGGCATGGTGCGTCAATGGCAGCAATTGTTTAACGATAAGCGCTATTCATTCGTAGATATTCAAAGCCCTGATTATGTTCAATTGGCTAAAGCATATGGTATAGAAGGGCAATCTGTAGATAATAGAGCCTTATTAAAATCGGCAATAAAAACCATGCTCGATCATGAAGGATCTTACTTGCTGGAAGTAATGGTTGGCAAAGAAAACAATGTATTTCCTATGGTGCCACAAGGTTGCAGTGTATCAGAAATCAGGTTAAAATAATTGAATTATGAAAGCAGAATATACCATTACTGTTTATACTGAAAATCAAGTTGGTTTATTAAACCGTATTGCCATTATTTTTTCTCGGAGAAAAATCAATATAGAAAGCTTGAATGTATCTCCATCTGAAGCGGAAGGTATACATCGTTTTACAGTAGTAATTAATGAAACGGAGGATGTGGTTCGCAAATTGTGCAGACAAATTGAAAAACAAGTTGAAGTATTGAAAGCCTATTTCAATACCAACGAAGAAATCATTTGGCAGGAAATGGCTTTGTACAAAGTTTCTACAGACGAAGTAGCAGAAAAATTAAAAGTAGAAAGGTTGTTGCGCGAATATGGCGCAAGAGCAGTTGTTATTAGAAAAGATTATACCATTTTCGAAACTACTGGTCATAGAGAAGAAACAGATCGATTAGTGGAAGTATTGGCGCCTTATGGGCTTATTGAATTTGTAAGAAGTGCTAGAGTAGCCATTATTAAGGCCAGTAAGGGATTTCACGAGAAATTGAAAGAGTTTGAAGCTGTTGAGCCTGCAGAAGAACTTATTGAAAATGAGTTTCTAGATAAAGCAGACCAAGTTTTCACCATGTAATTTTTAATTATCATACAATAAAATTTAATCAACGAATAATCTATACAAAATGGCAAATTATTTTAACTCATTATCACTTCGCGAACAACTGAATCAATTAGGCACTTGTGAATTTATGGACAAAGCTGCTTTTGCAGACGGCATTAATGCATTGAAAGGGAAAAAATTGGTAATCATTGGGTGTGGAGCACAGGGATTGAATCAAGGGCTTAATCTACGTGATTCTGGTTTAGACATTGCTTATGCATTGCGCAAAGATGCGATCGAACAAAAAAGAGCTTCTTGGAAAAATGCCACCGATAATCAATTTAAAGTAGGTACTTATGAAGAATTGATTCCAACAGCAGATGTTGTGATCAACCTTACGCCAGATAAACAACATAGTTCAGTGGTATCAGCTGTGATGCCTTTGATGAAACAAGGTTCAACATTGTCCTATTCACATGGATTTAATATTGTTGAAGAGGGAATGCAAATTAGAAAAGACATTACTGTTATAATGGTTGCCCCCAAATGTCCTGGTACAGAAGTAAGAGAAGAATTCAAAAGAGGATTTGGGGTGCCTACTTTAATTGCAGTACATCCAGAGAATGACCCTGAAGGAAAGGGCTGGGATTATGCAAAAGCATATTGTGTTGGTACTGGTGGTCATAGAGCAGGTGTTTTAAAATCTTCTTTTGTTGCAGAAGTGAAGTCGGATTTAATGGGTGAACAAACCATTCTATGTGGCTTGCTTCAAACGGGTTCTATTTTAAGTTTCGATAAAATGATCGAAAAAGGAATTGATGCTGCTTATGCTGCTAAGCTTATTCAGTATGGATGGGAAGTAATAACAGAAGCCTTGAAACAAGGAGGTATTACCGCAATGATGGATAGACTCTCCAATCCTGCTAAATTAAAAGCATTTGAGTTGTCTGAAGCATTGAAAGGTATTATGCGTCCACTTTTTCAAAAACACCAGGATGATATCATGAGCGGTGTTTTCTCTTCAACCATGATGGCAGATTGGGCCAATGATGATAAAAACTTATTGACCTGGAGAGCAGCTACTGGAGAAACAGCTTTTGAGAAAACAACACCAGGATCTATGAAAATTGCAGAGCAAGAATTTTTTGACAATGGTCTTTTAATGGTGGCGTTTGTAAGGTCAGGGGTTGAGTTGGCTTTTGAAACCATGGTTGAAGCAGGCATTAAAGAAGAGTCTGCGTACTATGAATCCTTGCATGAAACTCCATTGATAGCAAATACCATTGCACGTAAGAAATTATTCGAAATGAATCGGGTTATTTCCGACACAGCAGAATATGGATGTTATTTATTTGATCATGCTTGCAAACCTTTATTGGCCAATTTTATGAAAAACATTGACACAGATGTAATTGGTAAAAACTTCAATGCGGGTAAAGATGCTGGAGTAGATAATAAAAAGCTTATTGCAGTAAATGCTGTTATACGCTATCATCCAGTAGAATTAATTGGCAAAGAATTAAGACAAGCAATGACCGATATGAAGACCATCAATACAAACGCCTGATCAATTGATAATGGAAAATCTAGCAATCAATAATACGCTTTGTTATGGATTAGATGTAGCAAGTGCAGCAAACAGGTTACATGCTATTGTAACACATACTCCGCTTACATTTAATATAAATTTGTCTAAAAAATACCAATGCAAGGTTTTTTTGAAAAGAGAAGATTTGCAAGTGGTGCGTTCTTATAAGATTCGTGGCGCATATAATATGATGAGTAGTTTGCCAACCAGTCTATTGGAAAAAGGAGTGGTATGTGCCAGTGCAGGTAATCATGCGCAGGGGTTTGCATACAGTTGTAGGAAGTTGAATATAAAGGGTGTAGTTTTTATGCCAATCATTACGCCGAATCAAAAAGTAAGTCAAACAAAAATGTTTGGTGATGGATATGTAGAAATTAAATTGGTTGGAGATACTTTTGATGATTGCGCTATTGCTGCTAAAGAATATTCAGAAGCATTTGGAATGACATTTATTCCACCTTTCGACGATCATCGTATTGTTGAAGGACAAGCAACTGTTGGATTAGAAATATTAACTGATTTGTCAGCAGTTGACTATATTTTTTCTCCAGTAGGAGGCGGCGGCTTATCAGCTGGCGTTGGCGCTTTTTTCAAAACATTTTCGCCGCATACAAAAATCATAGGTGTTGAGCCCGAAGGTGCACCATCTATGTATGAAGCATTGAAAGCAGGTCATCCGGTTACTTTAGAGAATATTGAACGATTTGTAGATGGGGCTTCAGTTAAGCGAGTTGGGGATGTTCCTTTCGCTATTTGCAAAGAAGTCTTAGATGATATGCATTTAGTAAATGAAGGGAAAGTATGTACAACTATTTTAAAGTTATACAATGAAGATGCAATTGTTGTTGAGCCAGCTGGAGCATTGTCAATTGCTGTATTGGATGATTATGCAGAAGCAATAAAAGGCAAAACCATTGTTTGTATTGTTAGCGGAAGCAATAACGATATAGATCGTATGCAAGAAATCAAAGAGCGTTCTTTGCAGTATGAAGGTTTAAAACATTATTTTTTAATTCGCTTTGCACAAAGGCCTGGAGCCCTCAAAGAATTTGTAAATCATGTTTTAGGGCCTACCGATGATATTACCCGTTTTGAATACATGCAAAAGCATAATAAAGAAAGCGGCCCTGCGTTGGTGGGCATTGAACTTTTGGATAATAGTGATTATGCAAAATTAATCAGTAACATGAAAAAGTACAATGTCAATTACACTCCATTAGACAAAAACGATAATGTATTTGGGTACTTAGTTTAAGTATGAATAAATTAGAATTATAAGAAAAACAGTATGCAAGTTTTAAAATTTGGGGGGAGTTCGGTAGCCAATGCAAACAGTATTAATAAAGTAGTTGATATTGTATTAAGGGCAATTCAGCAAGAGCCAGTTGTATTGGTAGTTTCGGCTTTAGGTGGGGTTACAGATCAGTTGATTTATACAGGAGCATTGGCTTCAACTGGAGATGATTCATATAAGCAGGAAATAAAACAATTAGAAACAAAACATTTAGATGCAGTAAGGGCATTATTGCCTATTCAAGAACAGAGTTCCACTTTAAGTTGGGTGAAACAGCAATTGAATGAGTTAGAAAGTTTGTGCGACGGTGTTTTTTTATTGGGGGAATTGTCGCCTAGAATAAAAGACAAACTGGTAAGTTATGGAGAGTTACTTTCCTCTTTTATTATATCAGCAAAATTGCAATCAATCGGTGTTGCTCAAGCATGGGTGGATGCTAGGTTGCTTATTTCAACAGATAGTAAATATGGTAATGCTGCCGTAAACTTTGAAAAAACAAACCCGGCAATTGTTCAATATTTTAAAGGGCAGAACGCTAAAGTATTTGTTGTTCCAGGTTTTATTGCTGCAGATTCAAATCAAAATACAACCACACTAGGAAGAGGAGGATCGGATTATACGGCTGCTATTTTTGCAGCTGCTTTAAATACAGCATCGTTAGAAATTTGGACAGATGTAAGTGGAATGATGACTGCTGATCCAAGATTGGTTCAACATGTGAAGCATATCGAAAGAATTTCTTATCAAGAAGCCATGGAGCTTTCTCATTTTGGAGCAAAAATTATTTATCCTCCAACTATTCAACCGGTTATGAAAAAAAATATTCCGGTTTGGATAAAAAATACTTTTGAACCAACTGCAAAAGGCACCATTATTGAAGAGAAAGTTCATTTTGATAATGAAATAATAAGGGGAATATCTAGCATCAATTCGATCAGTTTATTAAGTTTAGAGGGAAGTGGAATGGTAGGTATTCCGGGTTTTTCCAAAAGGTTATTCGAAATATTGGCCCTAAAAAACATCAATGTAATCTTAATCACTCAAAGTTCCTCCGAGCATTCAATTTGCGTTGGAATTAGTGAAGCCGATGCAACTACAGCTCAACAGTCTATCGATCAAGCATTTGCCTATGAAATAGAAACAGGCAAAGTAGATCCGGTGAAAGTAGAAACAGGCTTGAGCATTGTTGCATTGGTTGGGGAGCAAATGAAAAGTCATCCGGGTATTAGTGGGAAAATGTTTGGCGCATTAGGAAGAAACGGAATAAATGTACGAGCAATAGCTCAGGGATCTTCAGAGAAAAATATTTCCGCAGTGCTGTCTGCAAATGACGTAAAAAAAGCCATCAATGTATTGCATGAAGTTTTCTTTGAAACTAGCTATAAACAATTGAATGTATTTATTGCTGGTGCTGGAAATGTGGGCGGAAAATTAATTGGTCAGATAAACCAACAATTGACCTATTTGAAAGAGCATTTAAGATTGCAAATACAAGTTGTTGGAATTGCGAATAGTAAAAAGATATTGTTGAATGATTCAGGAATTGATTTGAATAATTGGAAAACAGATTTAAATAATGCTTCAGCTGCAACTATTCATGATTTTATAAAACTAATTGGCGATAAAAATTTGCGCAATAGTGTATTTATAGATGTTACCGCAAATGCAGAAGTGGCAACTGTATATGGTATATTATTACAAAAAAGTATTGCTGTTGTAGCTTGCAATAAAATAGCCTGTTCATCTTCTTATGAAAATTATAAACAGTTAAAGTCTTTATCGAGAGAATTCAATGCGCCTTTTTTATTTGAAACCAATGTGGGTGCTGGGTTGCCTGTAATAGGTACGTTAAATGATTTATTGAGAAGTGGCGATAAAATCAATAAAATTCAAGCTGTATTATCCGGAACACTCAATTTTGTTTTCAATAATTACGATGCAACCGTTCCATTTGCCGAAATAGTAAAACAGGCCCAATTAGAAGGGTATACAGAGCCAGATCCTAGATTGGATTTAGGCGGTACAGATGTAATGCGGAAAATTATGATTTTGGCAAGGGAAGCAGGAGAGAAAATAGAAATGGAAGATATTGGTAACGAATCTTTTTTACCTGCTAGTTGTTTTGAAGGTTCTGTAGAAGATTTTTATAATGAAATGGAAAAGCAGGAGGAACATTTTAAACAATTGTATGAGAAAGCAAAATCGGCTAACTGTAAATTAAAGTTTGTAGCTGTTTTTGAAAACGGTAAAGCAAAAGTTGGTTTACAACATATTGCTGCCGATTCTGATTTTTATCATTTGTATGGAAAAGACAATTTGGTGTTGTTTTATTCAGATCGCTATCCTCAACAACCATTGGTAATCAAAGGTGCTGGAGCGGGCGCGGATGTAACTGCTTCGGGGGTATTTGCGGATATACTTAGAGTTCTGAATTAAGAGATAAAAGATAAGAGATAAAAGATAAGAGATAAAAGATAAGAGATAAAAGATAAGAGATAAAAGATAACAGTGATGAGTAGTAAACAAATAGTAATACATGCTCCTGCAACTGTGGCCAATATGGTATGTGGTTTTGATGTATTGGGCTTTGCTGTGAATGAGCCTTATGATATCATGAAGATTCGATTTTCTGATAGTCCGGGCGTTACTATTATTAACGAAGACATCTATAATTTGCCTATTGATCCTGCAAAGAATGTGGCAGGTGCAGCATTGTTGGCTATGTTGGAAGAAATTCCTGAAGTAGCAGGTTTAGAACTAACAATCAATAAACAAATCAAACCAGGTTCTGGTGTAGGATCTAGTGCAGCAAGTGCTGCTGGTGCTGTTGTTGCGGCAAATTGTTTATTAGAAGATCGTTTTAGAAAAGAAGATTTAGTAAGGTTTGCTATGAATGGAGAGAAATTGGCTTCTGGTGTAAAGCATGCTGATAATATAGCTCCTTGTATCTACGGCGGAGTTACATTAATACGATCTATTTTTCCTTTGGATATTATTGAACTTAATGCACCACCCTTATTTGTAACCATTGTTCATCCTCAAATTGAAGTCAGAACTGCAGATGCAAGAAGCATTCTCAAACAACAAATTCAATTAAAAGATGCCATCAAACAATGGGGAAATATTGCTGGTTTAGTTGCTGGTTTGCAAAAAAGCGATTATGACTTAATTGGAAGATCGTTGGAAGATGTATTAATTGAACCCATTAGAAGCATTCTTATCCCAGGTTTTGATGAAGTGAAACAAAAAAGCAAAGAAGTTGGCGCATTGGGTGGTGGCATTTCTGGTTCTGGGCCTTCCATCTTTATGTTGAGTAAAGATGAACAAACTGCTCGAAAAGTAGAAACCGAAATGAAAGCTATTTTTTCTGGAATTGGATTAGAACATCATACCTATATAACAACCATTAATCAACAAGGAATTAAAATAATCGAAGCTTAAATGCTTTTGGCATTTTTATACAATTTATGAACTATTATAGTTTAAATAAACAAGCCGCTGATGTAAGTTTTAAAGAAGCTACCATTTTTGGTCAGGCTCCTGATAAAGGTTTGTATTTTCCAAGAACAATACCGGTTTTAGATCAACAATTCATTCATCAAATTCAATCATACTCAAAGCAAGAGTTGGCATTCCGAATTATGTTGCCCTATGTTGGTAATACAATTACCGAAGAAGCGCTTTATGAAATAGTAGCTGAAACAATTGATTTTGATTTTCCATTAGTGCCAATCAATACAAATATTTATTCTTTAGAATTGTTTCATGGACCTACGTTGGCCTTTAAAGATGTGGGAGCTCGATTCATGAGTAGATGCCTTGGCTATTTTTCAATAGGGCAATCGTCTAAAATTACAGTACTTGTTGCTACTTCTGGTGATACTGGCGGTGCAGTTGCAAATGGATTTTTAGGAGTGGAGGGTGTTGATGTTGTTATACTTTATCCTTCCGGGAAAGTAAGCCCGGTACAAGAATTACAATTAACAACTTGTGGTCAGAATATTACTGCTTTAGAAATTGCAGGAACATTTGATGACTGTCAGGCAATGGTAAAGCAGGCTTTCATGGATGCAGATTTGATTAAACACATGCAACTGACTTCTGCAAATTCAATTAATGTGGCGCGTTGGCTTCCTCAGCAATTGTATTATTTCTTTGCATTACAACAATGGAATGAAAAGAAATCTTTTCCTGTGATAGCAGTTCCTAGTGGTAATTTTGGCAATATCTGTGCAGGGCTTGTTGCCTATCTAAGTGGTTTGCCAATTACTCATTTTATTGCTGCTTGTAATATAAATGATACAGTGCCCAATTACTTAAGAACCGGTACCTATCAAGCCAAAAATGCGATGGCCACGATTTCTAATGCAATGGATGTGGGGAGTCCTAGCAATTTTGTACGTATACTAGAAATGTTTAAAAACAACCATACTCAAATTAGTCAGATCATTAGTGGCTATAGCATTACAGATCTGGAAACAATCTCTACTATTAGTCAGGTATTTAATACTAGTAAATATATATTAGATCCACACGGTGCCGTTGCTTATAATGCTTTAGAGCAATACTTAAGCAATCATCAAAATCAAAAGGGAATTATCTTAGAAACAGCGCATCCAATAAAATTCCCCGAAACGCTAGAATCTTCCATAGGGCAGCTATTGGATATTCCGGATTCTGCTAAAAATCTATTTGGTAAAGAAAAGCATAGTGTTCTAATGAATGCTGACTTTGATGAATTGAAAAATTATCTGCTTTCGAGATAAATTAGCTTTAAATTAATCATTAATTTCAAGCTATGTTTTTAAGAGTAGTTTTTGTTTTTTTACTTATCAATCTTTTGCAGTCTGGTTTCGCTCAATCAATACCAATACAAACGATACGAGGTTCGGTTTCTGATATGTCTATTAAAACAATTTTATCAGGGGCTACTATAGAACTATTGGGTAAAGAAAAGAAAACAGTATTTACCGATGTTAATGGTAATTTTTTAATAGAAGGAGTTACTGTTGGTAGACATAATCTTCGCATTAGTTTTATAGGATACAAACCTGTTTCATTAAATAATTTATTAATTGAATCGGGTAAGCAAACAGTTCTTCAAATTGAGCTTGAAGAAGATGTTATTGTAACCAAGGAAGTAATTGTGCAAAGTAGGCCTATCAAGTCTAAGCCCATCAATGAAATGGCGGTTGTTAGTGCGCGTATGTTTAGTGTAGAAGAAACCAGGAGGTTTGCTGCCGGTTTAAACGATCCTTCTAGAATTGCCACAGCTTTTGCTGGAGTTGTATCTCAGGGGGATGCCAATAATTTAATTATTCGAGGAAATGCACCCAATGGATTGTTGTGGAGGATGGAAGGAGTGGACATTCCCAATCCAAATCATTTTGCCAAAGTAGGAACTTCTGGTGGAGGTATCTCTATCTTAAGTGCACAACTATTGGCCAATTCCGATTTTATGACCAGCGCATTCCCTGCTGAGTATGGCAATGCATTATCTGGTGTATTTGATATCAAACTGCGAAAAGGAAATAATACCAAAAGAGAGTTTACCTTTTCTGCAAGCACAATCGGAATAGATGCAGCTACAGAAGGATATTTTAAAAAAGGATATGGGGGTTCATATTTAATCAATTACCGATATGGTTTTTTAACGCTCATGCAACAATTGGGTTTAAATATTGGCGAAGCCGCTACTAATTTTCAGGATCTGTCATTTCATATTCACTTGCCAACTAAAAAGCTAGGTAGTTTTTCCATTTTTGGATTTGGAGGATCAAGCGAACAACAAGTACAAGCAGCTTCTGATTCTATCACATGGACCAATAATGCATCTAAAAGAACAGGAAGATTGGATGCAAGTAAAACAGGCATGGTTGGATTTGCGCATACGATTACACTGGGAAAGAAAACATTGCTAAAAACCATTTATAGTGCCAATGGCTATCAATACAATGAGCAAAATAATAAGCTCGATAAATTCAACGGACCCTTAATCTATACCAGAAACAATGCGTTTAAAGAAATCAATGGTATATGGTCTGTGGTGGCAACCCATAAATTCAATAGCCGTCATTTATTAAAAGTAGGGGCTTACACAAGTGCAAAGGGTTTCGATTTAAATCAGCGAGAATCGGTTAGCAATGTTTTAAGAGACAAAGTAAAATCCGAAGGAGATACCAGACTTACTAATTATTTTGCTCAATGGAAATGGACCCCGAATAATCGTTTTAGTTTTTTAGTGGGATTGCATGGCCAACAATTTGCCTTGAGTAATTCTTCCGTGATCGAACCAAGAGCTGGGATGAAGTTGATAACTGGAAAAAATCAATTTCTTTCAGTAGGTGTTGGGTTACATTCGCAAATTCAACCATTGGGTAATTATTTTGCTAGAATAAGAGTAGGTAGAGATACCGTTCAGCCAAATAGGAATTTAGGTTTTAGCAGGGCAGCACATTATGTTTTGGGATATTCTGTTCAACTAGCTCCCAACTGGAATTTAAAAACAGAAATTTACTATCAATGGTTATATGCTATTCCTGTATCTGCAATAGCAAGAACCAGTTTTAGCATGATTAACCAAGATGATGATTTTGCAATCGAGGCGTTGAGTAATAGGGGTAATGGGAAAAATTATGGATTAGAAATTACTTTAGAACGTTATTGGAATGATCGATTTTATTTACTCAGTTCTTTGAGTTTGTATGAGTCTAAATACTTGCCCTCTGATAAAATTTGGCGAAATACCCGCTTTAATTCTAACCGCACATTCACTTTTTTAATGGGGAAAGAATGGAACCTTAAAGGGAAACATAGTTCTATATTTAGTATGGATTTAAAAATGATTTATGCTGGAGGTGTTAGAGTAACGCCGATTGATTTGGCTAAATCTATAACTCAGAAAACAACTGTGTTGGATAATACGCGAATTTACGAAGACAAGCTAAGCACTATTTTTCGGGTTGATTTTCAAACCGAATGGAAGGTACAATACGGTAAAAGAACAGGTAGCCTGATTTTAGGTGTTCAAAATTTACTCAACAGAAAAAACCCGGTAAGCCAATCTTACGATCCTGTGACCAAACAAATAAAATATGGGTACTTGTTAGGCTTGATTCCAGTGATAGGGTATAAGGTTGATTTTTAATTTTATTCGTCAGCCTTCGCTTCGCTCGGCTGTCTTCTACCGTATTGAACTTTGATGCGATTGAACAATCTAATCATAATTTTTAAAGCCAATTTTAATTCGGGGTTTTGATGGGGCTGCTTGTTTTGATATAAGTTCTTTTAGCACTACAAATATATTTTCAATATCCTTACTATTACCACTTACTTCTTTCTCGAGTTTAGCCAATTGAATAAGTATTTCTTTGTTAGTTATTGCGTATTCTCGCATTTTTGTGAAAACCCTGATTATTCTAATATTCACTTCTATAGCAGTATCGCTATTTAAAATACTAGATAACATGGCTATTCCTTGTTCTGTAAAAGCCCTAGGAAGAGTTCTTCTCCCACCCCAACTTGAAGTCGCATTTTGCGACTTCAAGTTTTCAAATTCTCTATTTGAAATTTCGAACATAAAATCTTTTGGAAAACGTTTAATGTTCCGTTTTACTTGCTCATTTAAACGTTTTGTTTCTACTCCATAAATTTCAGATAAGTCTTCATCTATCATAACTTTCTGGCCACGAATGATGTAAATTTTATTCAGAATCTTTTGTTCGGCAACAAATGCTTGTAATTCCTTTTTTGCCATTGTATTCTTTGTAGAAATGTATGGAATTCAAACCTACAATTTTAAACATAGCCAGATTAGGGTATTTATACGGAAATTTTAAAGGGGAAAAACGGGACTTTAGATATCGCCAAGATTGCCAAACCTCGTTACACTCGGTTTGTTTTCTACCGTATTGAACTTACTCAAAGCCCCTACACCAACCTTCGGTTGTTGCAGGGTTTATTTCGCCAAGATTGCCAGCCTTCGCTTCGCTCGGCTGTCTTCTTCCTTAATGCCAAGATTGCCAAACCTCGTTACACTCGGTTTGTCTTCTACCGTATTGAACTTACTCAAAGCCCCTACACCAACCTTCGGTTGTTGCAGGGTTTATTTCTGCTCTTCCGCTCAATCAAGCAAGCTTGTTTCGCGTCTTCGCAAAAATAAACCCAACACTTCGTGTTGGGTCTTTGTGGTCTCGCCAAGAATCGAACTTGGATCTAGAGTTTAGGAAACTCCTATTCTATCCATTGAACTACGGGACCTAATCGGTATTTATCCGATTGGCGCAAAAATAGTAGATTTGGTTACTTCATCACAAAGAAATCATCATCAATCGGCTATTTTTCTCCATTATCATTGTTATAATTGCGTCAAACCTATCTATGGCGCAAGTAAACAATAAGCCAAGCATTAATTATTTGCCTGAACAAGCAGTTTCATAAAATCACTCAACTTTGCATCGTCTAACCAGCGGGTTACTATTACCATATCGTGCTCTTTGTCGATAATGATATAATTACCTCCATAGCCCGCTGCGTAATAAATTGAAGGAGACACTCCTTTTATTTGTTCTTGATTGGTATTGAGCCACCATAAATAACCATAACTTTTAAATGCTTTTGATGGTTGTTGAACAGCATTTACCCATTTTTCCGAAATCAATTGCTGGTTTTTCCATTTGCCATTTCTTAAAAACAATAAACCAAATCTTGCATGATCCATTGCACTAATAAAAATACCACCACCATGATGTCCGCCGCCACTTACTGATTGAACCATCTGCCCATCCATATTTACAAAAGAATTTTCATAGCCATACCAACGCCATGTGGTTGATGCGCCGATTGGGTCCATAATTTTTTCCTTTAATACAACTGGCAAAGGTTTTCTCCAAACTTGCAATAAAGAATATGCCAAGACGTTTACTCTAACATCATTGTATTTATAAAAACTGCCGGGTTCATTGAGTTTTCTATTTTTCCAATCATCCAATCCGCCTTCTTTGGGTGGGCGATCTGCCCAGTCGTTCAATCCAAAAAGGTTACCCGACCAATCAGAGGACTGGGTTAATAAATGATCCCATGTGATGCTTGAATTATGTACTCCTTCATAACTATTGTCCCAAACATATTGCCCCGCTTTGTCATGTACATTTTTGATCAAACCATTGTCTATGGCTAATCCTGCAACGGTAGATAAATAACTTTTTGTGGTGCTAAATGTCATGTCTACTCTTTCTACATCGCCCCATTGTGCAACGATATAGCCATTCTTAATGATTAAACCAGCCGGACCTCCACGAGGTTTAGTAGGGCCAATTATTTTATACGCTGGTTCTCTAGCATATGATTTCAGTAAAGAAATTCTTAAATCACGCTCTACTTTATTGTCGTTGTTCATTGCAAATGAAACAGCGCTGTCTAAAAAACTTTTATTGAGTTTAAGTTCCGATGGATTTTTTGTTTGCCAAACCGCATCTGGATAATAAGGTTGTTGAGCAATCGAAGCAACAACAAAAAGCCAGCAAGTAGTAATTAAAATGGAAAACTTGATTTTCATTTATTTGGGTTTATTTATTTTACTCCAGGTTGTTTTAACACAAATCCAGTTTTCTTTTTTTCTGCATCCACCATTTCTTTTACGTCTGCTAGTAATTTTTTAGCGTCGTATACTATTCCATCTTTAATGGTATAGCTTACGCCGCCACGTCGTATTACTTCGTTGTTGGTATTTAATTCAATAGTACCAGTACCATACAATACTTGTAAATTTTGTAATGGATTGCCATCTACTATGCATAAGTCGGCTAATTTTCCCACTTCGATAGTGCCTAAATCTTTTTCTGCACCCAATGCCTGTGCTGCATATAGTGTAGCAGAACGAATTACTTCTAAGGGATGAAAACCTGCTTCACGCAAGAGTTCTAGCTCGCGAATAAAACCAAATCCATATAGCTGATAAATAAATCCATTGTCTGATCCTGCTGTAACTCTACCACCTCTATTTTTATATTCATTGATAAAAGTCATCCACAGTTGATAGTTTTTCTTCCATTCCACTTCTTGTTCTGTTCCCCAGCTATGCCAGTATGATCCATGCGATACGCGGCTTGGTTCATAAAATTTCCAGAGAGATGGTAGTGTATAATCTTCGTGCCATTCTGCTCTTCTTGCACGCATTAAATCTCTGTTGGCTTCATAAATATTAAATGTTGGATCTAGTGTAAAATCCAGTGCAATCAATTCATTCATTACTTTATTCCAATGAGGGCTAAAAGGCGCAGCTGCTTGAGCCCATAATTTTCCAGCTTCTTCAAAACGATTTTGTTCGTTGTTGTAATTGTAGTTGGGCGGAAAATCTTGAATGGTTTTATTTTCAAACAAAGCTTCTGGTAAACCATACCAATGTTCCATTGAAGTTAATCCAGCACGTGCTGAATTCAACACATTCCATCTGGCTACATCTATTTGTGCATGATGGCATGCACTGCGTAAACCCAATCGCTTGTTTTCCCTCAATGCGGCATCCATTACTTCGGGTGATGCACCAAAAAATTTAATTCCGTCTGCTCCCTTAACTGCATTGTCGTTAACCCATGCTTTTGCCTGATCTGCATTCACAATTGGATTTTTACTTCCTTGACCAAATGCAGTATAGGCATAAATGCGAGGTGCAGTAATGGAATTGGCAGCTGATTTTTTCTTGTGATCGAGTACCCATTCCAAACCATTGCCTGCCGATGGGTCTCGTATTGTAGTAATGCCACTGGCCATCCACAATTTAAAAACATATTCTGCCGGAGTGCCTTGATCTTTCCCTCCTATATGCCCATGCATATCTATTAATCCGGGTAGCATGTACATGCCATTGCAATTCAATTCTTTTCCTCCCTCTTTTAGTTTAGGTCTACGCGCTTCATTGATGGGCATACCTGGATTGCCCACATTGGCAATTTGTACAATTCTGTTTTTTTCGATTACAATATCAACGGGTCCAAAAGCAGGGGCTCCGGTTCCATTGATAACAGTTACGCCTCTAATGATTAATTGCGAATAAGGTCCGATTCCCTCATTTTTTAGGGGTGAAGGGGTGATTTGGGCGCTTAAACTTGATGCAAATACGGTAATTAAGGCAATTAGAAGGTGTTTTTTCATTTGAAAGCTTTGAATAAATATACGTTTTTTCGGTCTGACCATGCCAACCCGATCAGACGGTGTTCTGCCAAACATACCCAGTCAAACGGACGCCCCCGTCAAACCGAATTGGTCTGACCATGAATGCGTATATTTGCCATCCAATTTTAAATCATGAAGTTTTACAATATCATCATTAAGTATCGTTTTTGGCTGAGCTTATTAGCAATTGTAGCAGCCATCGGAGTGAATATCAGCAGCGGATTTTGGCCTTCATTCATCCTTTACTTTATTGGAGTCATTGGATTGGCCAGTCATTTTTTTATCGGGCCGCTTCGTTTAATTCAGGAGCCGATGGAAGCGGGCAATATGGAAGAAGTGGAGCGTATTTTAAATTCAGTATGGTACCCAGGTCTTTTGTACAAGCCAGTTAGATCTACCTATTATACCATCAAGGGTAATATGGCCATGATGAAGCAAGACTTTGATAGTGCCGAAAAGCATTTGAAAAAGAGTTCTTCATTGGGTTCGCCCATGCCTGAAGCAGAAGGTGCCAATAAATTACAATTGGGTATGATGGCCATGCAAAAAGGAGATTTGAAGCAAGGCGAAAGTTATATACGCGCTGCAATTAGAGCAGGTATTGCCGATAAAGAAAGCGAAGCGGTTGCTTTTATTAGTATGTGTCAAATATTTATGAACAAAAGAGAGTTCCGCGCAGCAAAAGATTATTTTAGAAAAGCCAAAGCTTGTAAGCCAAAGAGTAAGCAAGTGTTGGATCAAATTAAAGAGGTAGAGAAATATATTTCTCGCATGCCAGGATAAATGCTATCAATCAAACATATTACAGAACACGATGCCGATCTGGAAACAGCTCGGCATTTGTTTAAAGAATATGCCGATGAATTAGCGGTAGACTTATGCTTTCAAAGTTTTGATGAAGAATTACAAAATCCATTGAAAAAATATGGAGCCCCATCCGGCAGTTTAATCATGGCTTTTTGGAATGGAGAACCAGTTGGAACTGTTGCCCTGCAAGCATTAGAGGAAGAAGGGGTTTGTGAGATGAAGCGTTTATTTGTACAATCACCATTCCGCAAATTCGGCATTGGCGAAGCCCTCGTAAAAGCAATTTTAATCGAAGCTCAAAAATTAGGCTATGCCAAAATGAAACTTGATACTTTGGAGCGTTTAAAACCAGCTATTGCACTTTACTTAAAGCATGGCTTTATTATTACAACTGCCTATTATCATAATCCGCTATCCGAAGTGGTGTATATGGAATGCAATTTATAATCCATCGTCATTTTTTCGGTCATTGATATATCTATTCAGTACTTGCTCTTAAAGATGAAAGCATTAAAATAGTAATGGGGTATTCATTTTGTAATACTCCATAATAGCAGCTGCCAATGCTTTGGCAAATGCAGAACGTTTAGCTGCTGTAAAGCGAACATCTTTATTGCTTTCAATTTGCCAGCCGAAAACATTGGGGTAAGTACTAGTTGATGTATACCGCTTGGTATTATAGCCTCCATCGAAATACAATTCATTAGCAAGAGGGGCTTTATCTTGTATACTTGGTATTGCCGCAAATCCTTTGGAAGCAATGATAGAACCGAATGCATTTTTCCCGGTGAGTAAATCTTCGGCAGTATTTTTTGTACTCGCAATTAATGAAGCAATAGATGTTTTAGAAGGAATTATAGTTGCCGGATTGCGGAGTTCATCGTCGGTTAATAAATATCCTAATTCCAATCGTTGGTTAGCATGGCCATGCCCATGCAAATCGATATATAAACATTGAGGCGATTTTTGTAAAGCCATTTGTAAAGCGGTATCTATGCTTTGGTGAAAACGATTCCAAATAGCCACCATTTGTTCGTTGTTGCAATTGGCTTCGGGCAGCGGTCTGTTTTGATCGAGCTTGGATCTTTTTAAGTGGGTAATAACTAGTGAAGGATGCATTCCATAATCGGCCATAAAAACACTATCAATGGCTTTGGCCAATTCAATGGTATAAGAATCTGTAACGGTAGTAATGCCTGGGCAAGATCTAGTAGCGATGCTATCAGGGGCTATAGTACCTCCATGCGGCACACTAATTACCAAGGGCATATTGCCATACTGCACCCAAGTAAAATCATCAATCCATTGTTGTTTAATGCTATTGCTGTTTAAACGGGAAGGCTTAGTTGAATGGAAATTACTGAATTGTACATTGGTTGCCGCAAATAGTAAAAGAAAAAACAGGGTATAGTTTCTGTTCATTGGTTAAGTTTGAATCAGCTTTGGTATTTCAAGATAGCTACAGTGTTTTGGAGATATCGTATTTCTTGAAATAAATATAATGAATTTACCAAAATAGTAGTTGAGAATAATTAAGCCATTCATTTGGAGAATGCTAGGAAATCGATTTAGGTGTTTTGGGCAAAGAAATTTAAAGCTAAATACCTAACTTTAAAAATATGGAAGTACATCATCACCCGCATCATGGCCATGAAAAGAAAATATGGAAAAATTATTTTTGGGAATTTTTTATGCTGTTCTTGGCTGTATTCTGTGGCTCATTGGCAGAGTTGCAAGTAGAGCATTATATTGAACATACGCGTGAGAAAAAATATGTTGCTACATTATTAGAAGATTTGGTAAACGATACACTTGATTTTAAAAATGATATCAACTATTGGAACAACATAATCAATAATGCCGATACTGTAAGGTTAGAAATTGAAAAACCAAGCGCAGCACGAAATCACCGGTTATTGTACCAAAGCTTGGTATCATTAAATTACAATAATACTTTTCTATATCACGATAGAACCATTCAGCAATTAAAAAGTGCCGGTAATTTTCGGTTGATCAGCAACAATGCTGTTGCCGATTCAATAGTTGCCTATGATGCATGGGTTCAAAGTACCATTAATCATATAGAAATGACATTTAGTAATGTTTTATTACCTGAGTTTCAGGCTATGAGAAATCAGTTGTTTAATTCAAAGTTTTATGACATAGCAACCAACGATACTTTATTAAGTGCTGCTATACAGAAAGAACCAGCAGTATTTATGGTAAGACAAGGTAAAGAAGAGGTATTATTTCAGTTTTACAATAAAGTAAATGATTATAAATGGCTAACCAATACTAGAGTTCGCATTTTAAAACGTCAGCTAAGAAGAGCGCGTAACCTAATAGCTATGCTTCACAAAGAATACCATTTAAAATAACATTTTTATCAGTAGCCATATTTCCAAACTGATACTGTCATTGGGCAATAGAATCTAAAACTAAAAAAGATTGTAATTGGTTTGCGCTTCACTATGCTCGATCTATTGAATAATAACCCAGTCATTTACCCTTTGCATTTTTATTGAATGCGCCGTTTGTTTAAAATGCGTTAAATCAAACTATAAATAAGGTATTTCTACTCTTTTTATTTAAATAATGCTTTTTTAATATTGTATCCAAATGCACCAAGCATCACATACTGTCTTGAACAGTAAAATTGCTGGATGAATTTCGGTAGCTACGAATGATGTGTTGATAGACGTACATGATTGCAGACAAGCAAATAAAAAATCCGCCGAACATTCACACCAAGGTGATAGACAGGTGTGGTACAATCAAATCAATTTAATTTATGAAAAAGTTAATATATATTCTATTCACTATAGTCTTACTGTCAAGTTGTAAGAAAAATGATCAAGTGGATATTCCATTAAGCAAAGAAATCTCCATGTCAACTGACTCCGATTTCATCAATTTAATGGATGCAATGAATCGATTCGATCCTATTTATGTAGGTATTGTTTATAGAAATAAAATTGATCATCCAATTGCGAAGGAATTTTCATCAAAAGTTAATGAGCAATCAAACGAAGAGCAGTTTGTTTCTCATTTAATTAATCAGTATCATTTTAAAAACAAAGAGGATGTTCTGCATTATTCAACCATTATTCAAGATGGCCTAACCAAATTGTTTAATACCTATTTAGCTGGTTTAACAACAAAGGAACAAGCTAAGCTGTATTTTAAAGCAAGAAAATTATATGCAAAGAATAAGCTGGACAATCGCACTAGTGCCAAGGTTAGCGGTCAACAAAGTATTGTTTCCATGTCTTTTGATATGCCCATTGCAGAGGACGACTATTATAGGGTAATTACAGAGGAGCAAGATGTAGATGATCATTTATCCGGAGATAATTATAAAACTGGCTGCACGGATGTATGTTGTCTTAATAAAAAGATATGTATAAACAATGCGTATATAAATTTTCTAGAAAGAATAAAATTTATAGCTACTGCTGCAATTGGGGGTGGTGGGCTGGGTTTTAAATTGGGCAGTTTATTAGGTGGCCCTCAAATTGGTTTAGCGGGAGCTATTATAGGAGGGGTTTATAGCACTGCTGCTATAACAGCAGCATATTATCTCATGTACAATGCTGAAAAAGACAATTGCGATCTTAATTATAGAGTTTGTTTACAAAAAGCATAAATATATTTTTGATGACAGTTTCAACTTTATTAGACAAAATAGGAAATAAAATAAATTATCCTTTACTAATTGTATGTATTGTATTCGATCTTGTTTTCAATCAAAAAATTGAATCAAGAGAAATTGGATATAGATGGTTGTTTGATGTGAGTTTTATACTTCACTCTATGGTTTATATCAACTTGAATATGTTTTTAGCTGTAAGGGTTTTTATTCCCATGCCCCAATTGGTTCCTCAAAAATGGGTAATTTGGGGGAGAGCTGGAGTTATTATTATGTTTCACCTATTGCTATTCTTGTTAATTTAAACTGCTCGTTTTAATTAATCATACAATGCAGGCAGAGAAAAAATCTGTCTGCATTCTTTATTTTATCAACCCCTCCACCACTTTCGCAAAATGCGCATGCTCTAGTACATGAATCTTGGCAGCTAAATCCTCGGGGCTATCGTTTGGCGCAATATTGCAACGAGCTTGAAATACAATATCGCCTTCATCATAATGCTCATTCACAAAATGAATAGTAATTCCACTCTCTTTTTCGCCCGCAGCAATCACCGCTTCATGCACATGCATGCCATACATTCCCTTGCCCCCATATTTGGGCAATAATGCCGGATGAATATTTACCATTTTTTGTGGGTAGGCTGCTACCAGTTCTGCTGGTATTTTCCAGAGAAAACCGGCCAAAACGATAAAATCGATATTTCGCTGTTTTAGGGCTAAAATGCAGCTTTTCGGGCCATAAAAGCCAATTTTTTCTACTAAAATGGCCTCAATTCCCCATTTTTTGGCAATTTCCAAAACGCCAGCACCTGGTTTATTACATACAATCAACGCCACCCGTGAAGTAGTATTTCCGCTAAAAAATTCAATTATCTTTTCTGCATTGGTACCTGTGCCTGAAGCAAAAATGGCAATATTTTTCATGTGCTACTTGGCTTGTTTTTTACTTATCTTATGCCAAATCCGAGTTAGATATTGTTTGAAAAATCGAAATTGCCCAAAAGGAATACTCACTAGCAATACACAAATTGGCCATAATAAAGTTACCAGCACTATATAGACTATAACGTATTCGGTGCCTCTATCGATTGTAGAAAACGACAACAATTTCTTAGCAACAATACTACACGTACTACCACCCAATGCAAATGTTGAAAATATAAGTGCAAACTGAAACCAACTTACCTTCCATTTATCTTTTAACCTTGTAAACATCATGCGAAGTTGCTTTAAATATTCCAGTTTTGAAGCAAAAAGCGAACCAGTAAATTTTCTTCCATAAAAAAACTACACAGTTTGTTAAATTACCTCAAAATATTGCAAAAAAATTTAGAACTGAATGAGTATTTGTCACGCTTGTATCATATTTTTGCACCCGTTCAAGGATTTTTTTCCTCACCAGAACCATAGAAGAGCATATGACATTGCCAAGACCAATATCCAATTTCAGCCTAAGGGCCTTATTTTTTCTATTGAGTGTGTGTTTGAGTTTTGCTGTAAAAGCCCAAGATGGCAAAGCACTTTTTAGTGCCAATTGCGCCTCTTGTCATGCTGTACACAAAAAGTTAACGGGGCCAGCCCTTGCTGGTGTAGAAGACCGTTGGCCTAATAAAGAACATTTATACGCTTGGATTCGCAACAGTGCAGCGTTTCTAAAAACCGGAGATGCTTATGCCAATAATTTGTACAATGAGTACAACAAAACGGCCATGAACGCTTTCCCCAATTTAAAAACGGAGGAAATTGATGCAATGCTTGCATACATCAAATCGGTTCCTGCTCCAGGTGCAGGTGGTGCTTCCGCAGGCGCAGTTGATCCTAGCGCTGCAAAAGGCGGAGAAGAAGACAATACTTTATTATTTGGAGTGCTTACCTTAATATTAGCAGTTGTTGCATTTATCATGTTGCAAGTAAACGCTAACCTAAAGCGTTTAGCCGATGAAAAAACAGGCCAGCCAATTCTAGCCCCAATTCCAGCTTGGAGAAACAAGAGCTACATTGCAATGGTAACTGTAGTTTTGTTTGTAGTGGGTGGTTACTTAACAACAAAAGGTGCCATGGGCTCTGGCAGATCTAAAGACTATCAGCCCGTTCAGCCAATTTATTATTCGCATAAAGTACATGCTGGTGTAAACCAAATCAATTGTCAGTACTGTCATACAGGAGTTTATCAAGGAAAACAAGCTACTATTCCTTCGGTAAATGTTTGTATGAATTGTCACTTGGCTATAAATGAGTATAAGGGAGAAAAAATCTTTGATGAAGCTGGAGAAGAAGTAGATGGTACTGCAGAAATCAAGAAACTATATAAGTATGCTGGATTTGAAGAAGGCAAGCCTTGGGATCCTAGTAAAGCAAAGCCAATTGAGTGGGTGCGTATTCACAATTTGCCTGATCATGTTTATTTTAACCACGCTCAACACGTAAAAGCGGGTCAGGTGGCTTGTCAAACCTGCCATGGCGAAATTCAAGCAATGGGCGAAGTAAAACAGTTTACCGACCTAAGCATGGGCTGGTGCGTTAACTGTCACCGCGAAACCAAAGTTCAATTTAAAGACAATGGTTTCTACAGCATTTACGAAAAATACCACCAAGATCTTAAATCTGGAAAAATAGATAGTGCAAAAGGCATCACCGTTGAAAAAATTGGTGGCACTGAATGTCAAAAATGTCATTATTAAGACCCACCCCCCAGCCCCCTGAAGGGGGAGTAAGGTTGGTTTTGAAAATATATAATTCGAACGATGAGAGCTGATAAAAAAGCTTTCTACTGTTAATCAATAATTATGGAGCAAAAAAAGCATTGGCAAAGTTTTGGAGAGCTGAATCAGTCTGAAGCTTATAACAAAGATGTTAAAGACGAGTTTAGAGAAGACTTACCCTTCGACGCAGCAGATGATGGAAAAAGTTTTTTAGACGCGAAAGCTCCTCGTAGAGATTTCCTTAAATATTTAGGATTTAGTACTGCTGCTGCAGCCGCTGCGGCTAGTTGCGAGATGCCTGTAAAAAAGGCCATTCCTTTTGCCAATAAGCCCGAAGATGTTGTGCCAGGTATTGCAAAATATTATGCAACTACTTATGTACAAGATGGTGATGCTGTAAGTGTTTTGGCTAAAGTAAGAGATGGCCGCCCAATCAAAATAGAAGGCAATGATCTTAGCCCAATCACTAAAGGTGGTACTTCTGCAAGAGTACAAGCTTCGGTATTGGATTTATATGATACTGCACGTTTGCGTTTTCCTACCATCGATGGTAAAGAAGTAACTTTTGAAGCGGCTGATAAAGCCATTGCTGCATCTATTGCTGGTCCGGCAGTTGTACTTACAAGTACCATTAGTTCTCCTTCAACTAAAGCGGTAATCGCACAATTTTTAGCAAAATATCCAGGCAGCAAACATGTTACTTATGATGCTGTTTCTTATAGTGCAATGTTATTAGCCAACGAAGCTACTAACGGCGTTCGAGCTATTCCTTCTTATCATTTTGATAAAGCAAAAGCAATTGTAAGTTTAGGTGCCGATTTCTTAGGTACTTGGCTTAGTCCAATTGAATTTGCTCGCCAATATGCTGTTGGTAAAAAATTAGATGAGAAGAACCCAACAATGAGCCAGCACATTCATTTTGAATCAGTAGCTTCTCTTACAGGTTCTAATGCCGATGAAAAATATTTACACCGTCCATCAGAAACAGCTGCTATTGCTGCTGCTTTATTGAGTGCAGTAAACGGTGGTGCAGTGAGTGGAATTGCTGATACTAAATTAAAAACAGGCATTGAAAAAGCTGCTAAAGCATTAAGCGCAAACAAAGGCGCAGCCTTGGTTGTAGCAGGTAGCAATGATGTAAATGTTCAAATAATTGTAAACGCTATTAATAATGCCATTGGTGCTGGCGGTGCTACCATCAACTGGGCAACTACTAATAATTGTCGTGCTGGTATCGATGCAGATTTTACTGCGTTGGTAGATGAAATGAATGCAGGAACCGTATCAACATTATTGATTCACGGTGCAAACCCTGTTTATTCTTGGCATCAAGCTGATAAGTTCAAAGCAGGTTTGAAGAAAGTTAAAACGGTGGTTTCTTTTGCTACCAAAGTGGATGAAACTGCAGAGCTCTGCAAATTTGTTTTACCTGATCATAATTATTTAGAAAGCTGGGGTGATGCCGAACCTAAAGCGGGTCATTTCTCTTTTTTACAACCTACTATATATCCTTTATTTAAAACCCGCCAATGGCAAGACAGTCTATTGAAATGGGCTGGTGTGACTGATGATTATTTGGCTTTCTTAAAGAATTTTTGGTCGGCTAAATTAGGTGGAGTTGCTGGATGGGATAAAGCTTTACAAGACGGAGTATTTACCACAGCTACAGATACTGTTGCTGCTGGAAACTTCAATAGTGCTGGTGTTGCCGCCGCCGTTGCTGCTGCAAATACTGGTAAAAAAGGCGGTAAAGTAGAATTGGTTCTCTATCAAAAAGTAGGTATCGGTGCTGGTCAGGGTGCATCCAATCCATGGTTGCAAGAATTACCTGATCCTGTTACTCGTGCTACTTGGGACAACTATGTTATCGTATCTCCTGCAATGGCAAGAACCTTGCTCAACATCGATTTAAACAATGGTGGTCAGGCAGATGCATATGAAGTTAATCCTCCAAAGAAAGTAGTTAAAGTTACTGTTGATGGAAAATCTATAGAACTTCCTGCATTGATCATTCCTGGTACGCACCCAGATACCATTGGTATTGCAGTGGGTTACGGAAGATCAGCTAATATGGGAAAATCTGCCGATAATGTAGGTAAGAATGCTTTTCCTTTAGCATGCACCAATGGAGCAACAGTAAGTTATTCTTGTGCAGATGTTAGCATCAGTTTAACCGACGCAACTTATCCTGTTGCTTTAACACAAACACATAGCCGCTACGATACTGCTCAAGGTAATCGTACGGAGGTAATGAAAGAGCTTACATTGGCTCAATATAAACATCACCCAACAGAGATCCGCGATGAGCGTGATGCTGAATTAAAACCTTGGGGTGGTTTAGAGAAATTTGAAAGTCAAGGAACCATTTATCCTGTGTACGATCGTCCAGGAATTAAATGGGGAATGAGTGTAGACTTAAATACTTGTAATGGTTGCGGCGCTTGCGTTGTAGCATGTAATGCAGAAAACAACGTTTCAGTTGTTGGTAAGCCCGAAGTATTGCGCGGTCATGAAATGCATTGGTTGAGAATAGATCGTTACTACAGTGGCGATATGGACAATCCAAATGTGGTATTCCAACCATTGATGTGTCAACACTGCGATAACGCACCTTGCGAAAACGTTTGTCCGGTTGCAGCTACAAATCATAGTAGCGAAGGGATGAATCAAATGACTTATAACCGTTGTATTGGTACAAGGTATTGCGCCAACAACTGTCCGTATAAAGTGCGTCGTTTTAACTGGGCTGATTATTCTGGAGCGGATAGCTTTGGTGATAATCAAAATGGTGTAGTAAATGATGTGGTATTGGATATGAACGACGATTTAACTAGAATGGTATTGAATCCAGATGTTACCGTTCGTTCTAGAGGTGTAATTGAAAAATGTTCTTTCTGTGTGCAACGTTTACAAGAAGGAAAATTAAAAGCGAAGAAAGACAGCCGTCCATTGGTTGATAGCGATATCAAAGTTGCATGTCAACAAGCTTGTCCTACCAATGCAATCACTTTTGGTAATGCCAATAGCAAAGAAAGTGCCATCACTATGGTGCGTCAGGAAAATCCGAACCGCCAGTTTTATGTACTAGAAATGTTGCACGTTTTACCGAATGTAACCTATATGGCCAAAGTGAGAAACACCGAAGAAGGTGCTCATCATGAAGGGGAAAAACACGAAGGAGAAAAGAAAGCAGCAGGTGCAAAAGCAACTACTGAAAAAGCACACGGATAATTGTATTGGATATTTAGAAACTGAAATTACACAGCATACTTAAATATGCTGCGAACAAAATAAGAAGAGATGCATTTAAAGTACGAATCACAGCTCAGGGAACCGTTGGTGTATGGAGATAAAACCTATGCACAGGTAACAGAAGACATCGTTCGCCCGATCGAAGCCAAGCCTACCAAATTATGGTATATTGGTTTTTACATATCGGTTGCCTTATTGATGTTTGGTGTTTACAGCGTTTATCGTGAAGTTACGTATGGTATTGGCCAGTGGAACCTAAACAAAACCGTGGGTTGGGGTTGGGACATCACCAACTTCGTATGGTGGGTAGGTATTGGTCATGCCGGAACTTTGATCTCTGCTATCTTATTATTATTCCGTCAAGGATGGAGAACAGGTGTAAACCGCGCTGCTGAAGCGATGACCATCTTCGCTGTAATGTGTGCTGGACAGTTCCCTATCTTCCACATGGGTAGAGTATGGATGGCGTTCTTTGTATTGCCTTATCCAAACTCACGTGGTCCATTATGGGTGAATTTTAATTCACCATTATTATGGGACGTATTTGCCATTTCAACTTATTTCACTGTTTCATTATTATTCTGGTACAGTGGATTGATTCCAGACTTTGCAACTGTTCGTGATAGAGCTTTCACCAAATTGCGCAAGCGTTTATATGGTATTGCATCATTTGGTTGGACTGGTTCTACCAAACATTGGCAACGTCATGAAAGTTTATCATTGGTATTGGCAGGTTTGAGTACACCGCTAGTACTTTCTGTACACACGATTGTATCTTTCGATTTCGCTACTTCAGTAATACCTGGATGGCATACTACCATTTTCCCTCCATACTTCGTTGCAGGTGCTATCTTCTCTGGTTTTGCCATGGTGCAAACCTTGATGATCATCGTACGCAAAGTATTTGGGATGGAAGACTATGTAACCATTGGTCATATAGAAGCCATGAATAAAGTAATTGTACTCACCGGTTCTATTGTAGGTATTGCTTATTTAACAGAATTATTCATGGGTTGGTATAGCCAAAACAAATATGAAGGATATACTTTCTGGTACAGCCGTGCTAATTTATTCAGCCCTTATGGATGGAGTTATTGGGGTATGATGGCTTGTAACGTGTTGAGCCCGCAGATTTTCTGGTTCCGCAAAATGAGAAGAAACATTTTTGTTACTTTCTTCATGAGCATCATTGTAAATATCGGTATGTGGTTTGAGCGTTTTGTAATTATCGTTACTTCTTTATACCGCGATTATTTACCAAGTAGCTGGTCAGTTTACTATAGCCCTTCAATTTATGAAATTGGTTTCTATGCAGGAACATTCGGATTGTTCTTTACATGCTTCTTCTTATTTGCTAAATACTTCCCAGTAATTGCAGTAGCAGAAATCAAGTATGTATTGAAAACAACGGGTGAAGGCTATAAAAATCAAATGGGCAAAATAGAAGAGCAAAAATTAGAAGAGTTTGTGCACGAACACGCACATTAACCCCCAGCCCCCCGACCAGTCGGGGCAGGCTCTAAAGGGGAGCTAGGGAACAGTAATAAAAATGAAAGAGAACGAAAATATTATTTAACTTTTTAATTATTCCCCCTTCAGGGGGATAGGGGGTGAAATATGGCAAAAAAGAAATTCGTAGTTGGTTGTTTTGATGACGAAGCAGTATTGTTTCCTGCTGTAAAAAAAGTACGTACTGCCGGATTTAAAATCCACGATGTATATACGCCTTTTGCAGTGCATGGATTGGATCATGCAATGGGCTTAAGAGAAACAAGTTTACATACTGCAGGTTTTATCTATGGTATTACAGGAACATCTACTGCAATCAGCTGTATCAGTTGGATTTTTACCAAAGACTGGCCTTTGAATATTGGTGGTAAACCACATTTTGCTTTGCCAGCATGGATTCCCATCATATTCGAGTTAACGGTTTTATTTGCTGCTGTAGGAATGGTACTTACTTTTTGTTATTTATGTCAATTGGCTCCTTTTGTAAAAAAGCATCATTTTCATGCTCGTGCTACCGATGATTTATTTGTAATGGTCATTGAATGTACCGACAAAACCAATGTAGACGATTTAAAAGCATTCTTACAAAACAATGGCGCAGTTGAAACCGATGTTCAAATAGCTGAAGAAGGTTGGTGGCTTGGAAGATACGATAAAGATGAAATGCGTTTTGAGAACAAACAAATAGTTGCTGCTTAATTAATATAGAAACATTGAATGAATAGAATTATGAAGAATACATCCATCATAGCTTGTTTAACTGCAGTTGTTCTTTTAGCAGCTTGCAGCGATGTTAAGCGCAAGCCGGGCAGTATTTATATGCCCGATATGGCCTACAGTAGAGCGTATGAGTCTTATGCCGATCATAGCAACTTAGCAGAAAAAGGAATTAACTATACAAGTATGCCTGTTGCTGGCACGATTTCTCGCGAAGAAGACATGCCATTTCATATTGCAAAAGATGCTGCTGGAGATACCACCAATTATACAGCTTCTAAATTGGTAAAGAATCCATACGATAGTTTGTCTGCTAAAGACATGGCAGAATCTGAGCGTTTGTATTTGGTGAATTGTGGTATTTGTCATGGAGCCAATTTAAAAGGGAATGGACCTTTGTATAAAGACGGCGATGGACCTTATGCAGCAAAACCTGCAGCACTGGTTGGTGATGCAAAATATGAGGCAATGCCTGCAGGACAAATGTTCTATTCAGTGGCATATGGTAAAAATTTGATGGGTTCTTATGCTTCACAGTTGAGTAGAAAGCAACGTTGGATGATTATCGCCTATATTAAATCGAAACAACAAGAAGGAAAAAAAGCAGCACCAGCATCAGCTCCAGTAGCAACAGTAATAGCAGGAATAGCAGCAAAATAATTTAAGAAATCAGTATAACTGAACTAAAAGAGTAACAATGGCATCTTTAAGAACACAATTTGAAGTTCCCGGAAAAATGAAAACCTGGTCCTATGCCCTAATCGGTGTTGGATTGGTTGCATTATCATATGGAATGGTCACTAAAGGATTTAGTTCCGACGAGCACGAGCAAGTTCATTTTTGGGGCACATTAATGTACAACAGTATTTTCTGGACATTGATTTGTAATGCCAGTATGTTCTTTATCTGTGTAACAACTTTGGCTCAAGCTGGTTTCACACAGAGCTTTCGCAGAATACCGGAAGCTATTTCTACTATGGTTCCAATATTTGGTGCCATCACTTTTGCAGTTTTAATGTACATTATTTTCGGTCATAAACACCATATCTATCATTGGTTAGATGCTGAAGCAGTTGCTGCCGATCCTATTTTAAGAGGTAAGGCCGGATTCTTAAATCCTACATTCTTTGTGATTTGGACAACAGCAACAATTGGATTGTGGAGTTTCTTAGGCTGGAGAATTCGTCAGTTAAGTAAACAAGCCGACGAAGTGGAAATGAATAATGAAACAGGTGCAAAGTTTATTTTAAAAGGAACTGTAAGAGCTGCATTGTTTACTGTTTGGTTTGGTTTAACTGTTGGTTCTACCATTCCTTGGCTATGGATGATGAGTATTGATGCGCACTGGTATTCTACCATGTATAGCTGGTACACTTTTGCAAGTTCATTTGTTGCCGGAATGTCGTTGGTAGCGCTTTGGTTGATTTATTTAAAAAACAAGGGCTACATGGAATTAACCAGTCAAGAACATTTACACGATATTGGTAAGTTCATGTTTGCTTTCTCAATATTTTGGACCTACCTATGGTTCTCTCAGTACATGCTTATTTGGTACGCTAATATTCCAGAAGAAACAGTTTATTTTAAACATCGTGTTCAAGGACCATACAAAGGCGTATTCTTCTTTAACCTAATTATTAATTTCTTATGCCCTTTGTTGATATTGATGAAGCGTTCTGCTAAAAGAAATTACACATTAGTAACTTTTATGGCAGTTTTAATCATCTTTGGTCACTGGATTGATTTTTACCAAATGGTGATGGGTTCATTAATGAAGGAGCATGTAGAGTTGGGTTGGTTGGATTTTGGAATCTTAACATTTTTTGTAGGTATGATGATATTATTTGTAGGAAAATCTTTGGCTAGCAAACCTTTGATTCCAAAATACCATCCATATTTAAAAGAAAGTGTTATACATCAGGTTTAAATAAACCTATAGGGCATATTAATTGTTAGAATAAGATAATATAGATAAGACTATGACAATGTTTTTAATCATCGCGGTATCGGTACTGGTTTTTTTGGTCATCTTTCAGATTGCTAAAGCCAGTGAGTATGTAGCAGTGCTAAAGGGAGAAAAGAAAAGCCAGAGGCAAGACAATAAAATCAATGGTTTTTTGATGGTAGTGTTTTTGGTATTGGGCCTTATTGGTGTTTGGTATTGTAATGAAATTTATTTTGGTAAAACATTGATGGCTCATGATGCTGCTAGTGTTGAAGGCGCAAGAGTAGATTCCATGTTAATGGTTACTGTAGGAGTAACTGGAATTGTATTTATCGGAACACAGATTTTATTATTTTGGTTCGCTTATAAATACCAAGAAACAGACAATAGAAAACCTTATTTCTTTGCGCACAGTACCAAGTTAGAATTAATTTGGACCATCATTCCAGCTATCGTATTAACTGTGTTGGTAACTATTGGTTTACGTAACTGGTTTTTGTTTACGGGCGAACCTCCTCAAAACGCCATGGTAGTAGAAATTACCGGGAAACAATTTGGTTGGATTTTTCGCTATCCAGGCAAGGATGCCACATTCGGAAAAAAATATTTCAAGAACATCGATAACGCGAGCAATACATTGGGTATAATTTGGGATGATCAACTATCGCATGATGATTTGGTTTTAGAACAAACCATGTATTTGGTGAAAGGTAAACCAGTAAAATTAGTGATTGGATCAAGAGATGTAATTCATGATGTAGGTTTGGTTCATTTTAGAATGAAGATGGATGCGGTTCCTGGAATTCCAACCACCTTGTGGTTTACACCAAAATACACTACCAAGGAAATGAAAGAAATAACAGGCAATCCAAATTTTGCTTACGAGATCAGTTGTGATCAAATGTGCGGAAACGGCCATTACTCAATGAAGGGAGTTATAGAAGTGTTGGATCAAGAAGAATACGATGCTAAAATGGTTGGTATCAAGCCATACTATTATACGGCATTTCCGGATAAAGATCCTTCAATGGCTAAACCTGCAGACTCTTTAAAGTTGGCAGCTAAGCCTGTTGAAGCAGCATCAAAAGTAATCGCAAAAATGTAGAACAACCAACAACCTTCTATTGTGAAAGTTGTTAAAAAAATAAAGAATCAAGTGTATGAGTAACGAAGCAGTATTACACGCACATGCTACAACAGAAGTTCACCATGATGCACATGGTGATCACCATGGTGAACACCATCATCATGAAACATTTATTACCAAATATGTGTTTAGCCAAGATCATAAAATGATTGCAAAGCAATTCCTTATTACAGGAATGGTTTGGGCCGTGTTGGGTGGATTAATGAGTGTATTGTTCCGTTTACAGTTGGGTTATCCGGACAGTACTTTCCCTTGGTTGGAAGATATTTTAGGCAAATGGGCAGCTGGTGGAAAAATCACGCCAGAAGCGTATTATGCATTGGTTACCACACATGGAACCGTGTTGGTATTCTTTGTATTAACCGCAGGATTGAGTGGAACATTTGCCAATTTTTTAATTCCATTGCAAGTTGGAGCAAGAGATATGGCTTCTCCATTCATGAATATGTTGAGCTATTGGTTCTTCTTTGCAGCTGGCATTGTAATGTTGTCTTCCCTATTTGTAGAAACAGGACCATTCAGTGGCGGTTGGACTGCTTATCCTCCATTAAGCGCTCTAGGTGATGCATCTCCTGGTTCTAAAACAGGTATGGATCTTTGGTTGATCTCAATGGCATTGTTTGTTGTTTCTTCTTTATTAGGCGGATTGAACTATATCGCTACTGTATTGAATATGCGTACCAAAGGAATGAGTATGACTCGTTTGCCATTAACTATTTGGGCTTTGTTCTTTACTGCAATATTGGGCGTTTTGTCTTTCCCAGTATTGTTCTCAGGTTTTATCTTATTAATTTTTGATAGAAATTTTGGAACAAGTTTTTATCTATCTGATATATTTATCAATGGGGTAGGTGCATTGCCAAATGAAGGTGGAAGTGCCATTTTATATCAACATTTATTTTGGTTCTTAGGACACCCAGAAGTGTATATCATTTTGTTACCTGCAATGGGTATGGTTTCTGAAATTTTATCAGTGAATTCACGCAAACCTATCTTTGGTTATATGGCCATGGTTGGTTCATTATTTGCGATTGCTATCTTAGCCTTCTTGGTATGGGCGCATCATATGTTTGTAACAGGATTAAATCCATTCTTGGGTTCAATATTTGTATTGCTTACTTTATTGATTGCAGTACCTTCTGCTATTAAAGTATTTAACTGGCTAACTACCTTATGGAGAGGAAGTATACGTTTTACTCCAGCTATGTTATTTGCCATTGGATTTGTAAGTTTATTTATTTCTGGTGGATTAACAGGTATTTGGTTGGGTAATTCTGCATTGGATATTCACTTACATGATACCTATTTTGTAGTTGCTCACTTCCATATTGTAATGGGTGTTGCTAGTATGTTTGGAATGTTTGCCGGTATATACCATTGGTTTCCTAAAATGTACGGTAAGCAATTGAATAACACGCTTGGTTACATACATTTTTGGGCAACAATTGCTGGTGCTTATTTAATTTTCTGGCCAATGCATTACCAAGGATTGGCTGGTATGCCTCGTAGATATTATGATTTCAGTGCTTGGGAAAGTTTTAATCAGTTTGGTGATTTAAATAGATTTATTAGTACAGTTGCAATGGTTGTTTTTGCAGTTCAAATTTTGTTCTTGTTTAACTTCTTCCATTCTATTTTCAAAGGAAGAAAGTTAACCAATCCAAATCCTTGGGAATCCAATACACTGGAGTGGACAACTCCGATCAATCCTGGTCATGGTAACTGGGTAGGAGAAATTCCAGAAGTGCATCGTTGGGCTTATGACTATGCGAAAGATGGAAAAGAATTTATTCCTCAAACAACACCAGTAGGAGCCGACGAAAGTCAACATTAATTGAAAAGCTGAAAAAACAACACAGGTTTTTTCAGTACAAATATTTCAATGCTCCCGAAAATACGGGAGCATTGTTTTTAAACGAAGTGCCGCGCATGAAAAATAATTCTGAACAACCAATAGCTTCATCTTCTTTTTCACTTGCTGCTAAAGTGAAGGATTATTTTTTGTTGATTAAGTTCACATTGAGTTTTACCGTAGTCTTCTCCTGCGTTATTTGTTATTTATTAGCGCCTAAAGTTGTTGAATACAATTGGGCAATCATCTGCATACTATTTTTAGCGGGCATGTTGGTTACAGGCAGTGCAAATGCAATCAATCAAGCGGTTGAAAAAGATACAGATGCAGTGATGAAAAGAACCGCAAAAAGACCAGTAGCCAATGGCTCTATGTCTCAGCAAGAAGCTTATATTTTTGCTTTTATAGCTGGGGTGCTTGGGGTGGCGATGATGTGGTATTTTTTTAATTTATCGGCAGCATTGGTTTCGGCTTTCAGTTTGTTTTTATATTCATTCATTTATACGCCACTTAAAAAAATCAATTCAATTGCAGTATTAATTGGCGCATTCCCCGGAGCATTGCCTTGTTTAATTGGATGGGTGGCTGGCAACGATGATTTTAGTGCAGGTGGTTGGATTCTATTTGGCATGCAATTCTTATGGCAGTTCCCCCATTTTTGGGCAATTGCATGGGTATCGCACAATGATTATACAAAGGCAGGATTCAAATTATTACCATCTGCCACTGGTCCAACAAAATTTACTGCCGTTCAAACGGTCATGTATTCCGTACTAATGATTCCGGTTGGTGTTTTGCCTTATTATTATGGTTTAACAGGTATTACCAGTTTATGGATCATATTGGCATGTAATTTATTTATGGTTGTTCAAAGTGTAAGATTGTATCATACCATGGATGTAAAAGCTGCTAGAAGAGTGATGTTCAGCAGTTATATTTATTTGCCAATTGTTTTATTGGCAATGCTTGCGGATAAGAATTAAGAGATAGGAGATAGGAGATAAGAGATAGGAGATAAGAGATAGGAGATAAAAGATAGGAGATAAGAGATAGGAGATAAGAGATCAGAGATAGGAGATAAGAGATAAAAGATCAGCGATGAAAGAAAAAATTAGAAATAGCGATAAATGATAAGTGATATGACAAGTGTTCAGGCCAATGAGCCACAAAGAATTCATCCACAGAAATTTACCCTTTGGGTAGCCATGGGCAGCATTGTAATGATGTTTGCCGGATTAACCAGTGCCTATATTGTAAAAAAGAACCAAAGTACCTGGTTGGAATTTGAATTGCCATTGGTATTTTGGTATTCAACAGGAGTTATTTTATTGAGTAGTATTACTGTTCATTTAGCTCAAAAATCCTTCAAAGCACGTGAAATGGGCAGATACAGAAGCTTAATAACAGCCACTGCAATTTTAGGGGTTTTATTTATGGCTTTACAGGTGATCGGATTTTTGAATTTAGAAAGTAGAAATATAGCGCTAGTAGGGAGTAAAAGTAATTCAGCAGCTTCTTTCTTGCTGGTAATTACTGGATTGCATATGGCGCACGTATTAGGAGGGGTTATTGCTATTTTGGTGATAGTGATACGTGCATATATCAGTAGGGTAAAACATTATAGTAGTTTGTCCATCGATATGGTGAGTACTTACTGGCATTTTGTAGATATATTATGGATCTATTTATTCATTTTTTATAATTGGATAGGATAATTAAAAAAACTTGCATTTTATGCAGTTTTTTTGAGCGCTACGCAATACTTTTGTAACAGAAATTTACGACCAATATGGCAACAACTGCAACAGCACATGTAACCAAATCTTGGAGTGGAGGTAAAAGTCCCTTCAACGTTGAGTATGGCAAATTAATGATGTGGTATTTTTTAATGAGTGATGCTTTTACATTCGGTGCATTCCTTATTTCTTATGGTACCATCCGCTTCTCTACCAATGGATGGCCTGACCCCAATGAAGTTTTTAAAAGTTTTCCTTTTGCTCCTGAAGGAGCCAATGCTCCATTGGTGTTTGTGAGTGTTATGACTTTTATTTTAATTATCAGCTCGGTAACCATGGTTTTAGCTGTTCAGGCTGGTCATAACATGGATAAAAAAGGCGTTACTAAAAATTTAATTTGGACCATTATTGGTGGTATTGCTTTCTTAAGCTGTCAAGCTTGGGAGTGGAACCATTTGCACCACGAAGGTGCTTGGTGGGGTAGCAATCCATTTTTAAATCATGATGGAACAGCTTCTACAACCAATTTCACCAATTACTTTTTTACCATTACTGGATTTCACGGCTTCCATGTATTAAGTGGAGTTGTTATTAATATCGTGATGTTGATAATGACATTAACCGATAAGTTCGAGCAAAGAGGTCATTATTTAATGATTGAAAAAGCAGGCTTGTACTGGCACTTTGTAGACCTTGTTTGGGTATTTGTATTTACTTGTTTCTATTTGATTTAATATTTTAACATTAATAATAAGCATTTATGGCACATACTGCAGAACATGATGAGCACGCAGGCGGAGGTACTAAAGAAATTATAAAAGTTACCGTAATACTTACTGTTTTAACTATTGTAGAATTGGTTCTAGGATTTTGGATGATTGATATTCCATTGGATCAAGAATCTTTCCGATTAGCTATCAAAGGCACCATTGTTATTTTGATGATGGCTAAAGCTTTTTATATTGTTGCTTATTTTATGCACTTGAAACATGAGTTAAAGAACTTGATCATGACCATTGTAGTTCCATTGGCCTTGTTCATTTGGTTTATTGCTGCGTTTTTGTATGATGGAAATTCTTTTAGAAATCTGCGCAATACGTATGATCCTCACTTTAAAGAGCAAAGCACTATTAAAGTAGAGAAGAAACAAGCAGCTAGTCATGGTGAGGCAAAACATGCGGATGAGCAGCACGGAGAAGAAAAGAAAGCGGAAGAAAAAGCGGGACATTAGAGCGAATAAGATTACTCAATAATTTTAAATTGTTTGAACCATCCCCATTATTGGGATGGTTTTTTCTTATCAAAAAACGATGAATAAAAAAGCTATTTTAGGATTAATGATTGCTTTGGGAATTCCTATTGCATGTTACTTATTATTAAAATCATATGGTGAGAATGCTGTAGATATTCCCCGCCATTATTTATTGGATACTGTGGTTACCAAAGTACAAAGAGGTAAAACAGTTGATGATAGTATTTGGCATAAAACAGCCAATATCCAACTAACCAACCAATTAGGGGATACAGTAAGTTTATATGACAAGCAAGGCAAAATCTTGGTTTTGGATTTTTTCTTTACCAGTTGTAGAAGTATTTGCCCCATGCTTACCCGTAATATGGCGAAAGTGCAGCAATCATTTAAAAAAGGGGGCAATGTGCGCAACAAGATTGATACCTCAATTGTTCACTTTATGTCTTTTACGGTTGATCCAGAAAATGATTCAGTATCGGTATTAAAAAACTATGCAGACAGATTTGGGGTAAATCATGATAACTGGTGGATGTTAACTGGTAATAAAAAAGCGATTTATGATTTTGCTTTTAATGAATTAAAAGTTGATCAGTTTTCGGAAGAGCCTATTTCGCCAGATTTTGTGCATACCAATCGATTTGTTTTGTTGGATAGAGATTATGTGGTACGTGGTTATTATAATGGGCTGGATTCTACTTCTTTGAAGAAATTATCGAAAGATATTGGACTGTTATTGTTAGAAAAGGACAAAAACAGAAAAAGCAGTGTTTTCCGCGATATCATCGATTTGAGTTGGTTATGGTTAATTATAGTTGTTTCAGTCATATTTTTTATGGTATATATGCGTTCTAGAAGAAAAATAAACGGATGATCATCGATAAAATAAAAACGCTTAGCTAGCAATTTTTAATTTTTAAATCAGTAATAAAAATAGTTATGATAAAAGCAAGTATTGAGAAGAATGATAAAATGGCTGGTTGGTTGATTGGTATTTTTTCTGTAGTGGTATTTACTGTTGTTGTAATTCTTGGCAAGGTAAAATTGGATGTTGATTTAGGTTTTGATGTACATCTTTTTGCAATGGCCAATGCTTTTATCAATGCAACCATTGCAGTGCTGTTGGTAGCCGCTTTGGTAGCTGTTAAGCAGAAAAATTATCTATTGCACAAGCAACTCATGATGACTGCATTGGTATTATCGGTACTGTTTTTATTGTCTTATATAGCGCATCATTTATTTGCAGGAGAAGCAAAATTTGGAGATACCAATCACGACGGATTGGTTTCCGATGCAGAAAAGTTAGCAGTGGGAGGAATCAGGTTGATTTATTTTGTTATTTTAATTACCCATATTTTTCTGGCAGCAATTATATTGCCATTTATTTTATTTACTGCATACAGGGCATTAACTGCCGAATTCCCGGCGCATAAAAAATTGGCGAAAATTACCTGGCCACTCTGGATGTATGTAGCAGTAACTGGTCCAATCGTATATTGGATGATCAGCCCTTACTATCAATAGGACAGGCAGGATGGGGCCATACCCGCCTATTGAATGATGTAAGGTATTGCTGAACTAAAACGGGGGCGGATTAAATCAGGCTTTTTTTTGTTATAAATTCAAGCCTTTTTTGTTAAGATCAATAGCTCGTTGGCCTGCACTTCGGTAATATATCTTTTCACACCTTGCTTATCGGTATAGTTTCTATTGATGAGTTTGCCTTCTATTACTACTTCGGTTCCTTTTAACAAAAACTTTTCAGCAATATCTGCCAGCTTGCCCCAGGCCACCACATTGTGCCATTGGGTATCGGTTACTTTTTCGCCTTTTGCATTGCGGTAGTTTTCGTTAGTGGCAACACTTAAATGTGCTACTTTTTTGTCTTCACCAATTGTTTTTACATCGGGATCTTGACCTAGGTTGCCAATTAATTGGACTTTGTTTTTCATTGCGTTCATAACGGTTCAGTTATTTGATTTTTAAAATTCAGCAGTAAGTACTGCCGTTAACAACACAAATATGAAATGCAATTTTGGAGTAAGGGTTCTTTTAAACATCTACTTGCGTATGTAGATGATTGTAAATGTTTGTAAGTGTTTATAAACAGGTTTTAATTGTTGATGCAGCTTTCTAGGCTTCTTAGGTTAGTAGTTGTTTTTCTAAATCAACAAATTCCGTTTTTAATCCTCCATGAACAAGTATTTCTACTATCTGCTCAACCATTGAGTTTGCTATTTTGTGCATCGTTTGAGCCCATTTAAATGTCCTATCGATGCAAGAAAAATGTTGTTGCTTTTGTAGCAAAAAGATCATTGGCAGAACCGATAAAAAGTTCTGTAATAGTTATTGTAGAACAAGTTTTCACAATGCGCAAAATGGCCCAACCAATAAATGCGTTCGACAAATCAATTTGTTGTTGCAAAGAAACAGGCGCATCTTAGCCAATATTCATTCTTTGCTTCCTCTAAAGAAAACCGTTCCTGTTAATACATTGTATTTGCATGGATTTAATACTGCTCATTTTACCCATCACCAAAAACACCATAAATTGGGTACTTATACTTGCTGCTATGATTATGGCTATAAAATGATTGGGAAAGATGAAGTGGCGATCATACAGTTATAGATAGTTGTTGCTTGATAGGAGCTCTGCGTCTAATGTATTAACTCATACCGAAACTTAACTTTTGCAATCCCCGCTTCAACTGCATCCAATTTTTGATCGGCTAGGCAAAAGGCGCTTTCACAATTTTGGCTTTTACCAAACTGTTGCGTATATCGATGAAAATTTCGCTATCAACAGCAGCATGTGCAGTAGCTACATAGCCCATGCCAATGGCTTTATTCAAGGAGGGTGCTTGAGTTCCGCTGGTAACTTTGCCAATGGTATTTCCTGATGCATCTTTGATTAAATAGTCATGACGCGGAATGCCTCTTTCCAACATTTCAAAACCTACCAATTTCTTAGTTACCCCTGCTGCTTTTTGTGCTTGTAAAGCTTCGCTATTGGTAAATGTTTTAGTGAATTTGGTGATCCATCCTAGTCCTGCTTCTAAAGGAGAAGTAGTATCGTTGATGTCCATGCCATACAAACAATAACCCATTTCTAAACGCAATGTATCTCGAGCACCTAAACCGATTGGCTTAATGCCTGCGTCTTTTCCTGCTTCAAAAATGGCATCCCAAATAATATTGGCTGCATTATTACTGTCTTCAAAATAAATCTCCACTCCGCCTGAACCTGTGTAACCAGTGGCACTGATAATTACATTGTCTACACCTGCCATTTTACCCCTAACAAATGTGTAGTATTTGAGGTTCATGATATCGGTATCGCAAATGGTTTGTAAAATTTTGGTAGCGTTGGGTCCTTGAATGGCCAATAAACAAGTTTTGTCGGAGATATTATGCATCTCCACATGATTGGTGTTATGAGCAACTATCCAGTTCCAGTCTTTTTCTATATTGGAAGCATTCACTACCAACATATAGGTCTTGTTTTGGTCAATACAATACACAATCAAATCATCTACAATTCCACCCTCATTATTGGGCAAACAACTGTATTGAGCCTGTCCATTCACTAATTTGGAAGCATCATTGGAAGTTACGCGTTGAATTAAATCAAGTGCATATTCTCCTTTCAATATAAACTCACCCATATGGCTCACATCAAATACCCCTGCATTTTTGCGCACCGTTGCATGTTCATCATTAATGCCTGAATAACTTATCGGCATATTGTAGCCTGCAAACTCAGCCATCTTGGCTCCTAGATCGATATGCTTTTGTGTAAATGGGGTATTCTTCATTAAGCTCATTTTTTGAATGGCAAAAATAAGTGAAAAAAGCAGAACCCCATCTCAACCAAGAAACAGGGTTCTTAATCCAACCTTATCCAACCGAGTTTATGATTGTAGGTACAATAAGGAAATTCTGCTTCCTTCTGATCCTAAATCATAGGTATCTCTATTTTCTTTTACCTTATCTGCTAAATTGGGTTTTGCTGAATTGGGGGTTTTATAGTACGCTTTTTGGTAACGGTAACGAGCGCTGTCAAAAGGTTTGTCTAATTCTTTCTTCAAATCTTCTGCTTCTTTAATTTTGCGTTCGTATTCTTTTTTGAGTTCTTCTTTGCTCTTCTTAAAATCTTCTACTGTATTTTTCTCAGCACTATTTTCTTCGTTATTGTCAAATTCATCATCAGCTTCTTTTTTTGTTCTTTCCAATCCTCCAGGCGTCATGATGTATTCTACATTAGAACTATATCCTCTAGAATCAGCACCATTCCAATCATCTTCCCACTCATAATCGTTGTTGTTGTGATTGATGTTAAACCAATTCAATCTTCTTGAAACATTTCTATCGATTTCGATTTTTTTACCAACTGGCACCTGAATGGTTACAACAACACCTTGATTACGGAACTTTGTATCTTTCTTCAAGTTAAATCCTCTGTTGAGATAAATCATGCTATCTGCCTGAACAATTCCGTAATTGATTTGCTCAATATTTCTCAATGCAGTTTCTTCATCTGGGCCATTACTGTATTTATGGTAAGAAATATGGTACAATGAATCACTGCTTTTGGCAATTCTTAAGTTGATATTATTCAATACCAAACTGTCATTGTCCATGCTGATAATACCATCCAGCTTCAACCATTTTCCAATTACTTGAACCTTGGCATCTTCAACTTTTACAATCATTTTCTGATTAGATGGTTGTACAATGACGATATCTTTTTTATCTCTTGCACGAGCATCAAAATCTTGCGAGATAGATGCAGCTAAGCATACAACACTTACCCAACCCAAGGTCCATAATCCACCGAAAGTAAATCCTAAGTATTTGCTTCCAGCTTTTGCTCCAATGATTTTTCTGATCAACCAGATCACTATCCCTACTACAGGAACGAAGAAGAACAATAAGAGTGTAGACCATGCTAAGCAATTCTGCCAAAATCCTGACAGTAAAAAATCTTTCAATGGAAACACACTTACACTACCTATTAACATGGCTAATAAAACAATCAATAAAGCGAAAGCAATAATACCTGCTATGAATAAGAAGAATGCTTTGAATAAGATGGCTATTGCTCCGCCAATTTTACTGCCTGATGATTTTGCAACATAACTCGCTTCATTTCCAAAACTTCTTCCTTTTTGTTTTGCTGTTTGACTAAATTCCGAACCGAAAGCCTTGGCTTTTTCAGAGAATTCTCCACCCCATTTTTCTGCACGTTGTTTAAATCCTTCTAAATCTTCTTGAATGGTATTTTTGATGGTATTTAAATCTACTTTTTCACCACGCATCTCTAATTTTTCGGAAGCGCTATTGGCTTCAGGAATAACTGCCCACAACACAGCATAGATGATAAATAATGAACCACCGAATGAGCTAAAAACAAATGATGGGAATGGATGAGCATCAAACCAAAAAGCAGAACCTATGATTGAACTCAATATGCCTAAAACCAATGGCATAGCAAATATTAGTCGAGGAACCCAAATGGCAATATCAAAATAAGTTGCAATTCCACTTGCTACACCAGCTATAACTTTTTCTTCTGGGTTACGATACAATCGCTTGGTAGAAGCAATATGATCCAATGGCTTTGATGGAAGGATGATCCACATTAATAAGTACAATAAGAATCCTGCACCTCCACTAAATGTAAATACTACAAATATGATGCGAATAATGGATGGATCTATTCTAAAATAAGCAGCTAAACCACTACATACGCCACCCAATACTTTATCATTGGTGTCTCTGTATAAACGTCCTTTACCAGGAGCTGTATAGTTTTCAAAATTAGGGCGATAGCTTTGTTCTTGATTGCCACCAAATTGAGATTTCATATTATTTTCCTCATCTTCAAAATCTTCAGGTCGGCCCATGCTAGCAATGATGCTTTCTACATCTTCATTGGTGATGCAAGTGCTGCCTTTCTTTAGTCTTTCACCAAATAATTCGGCAATTCTGCCTTCAATATCGTTGATGATTTCGTCTCTACCTTCTTCGTTGGCAAAGAATGTACGCAAGCTATCTACGTATTGTTTCAATTCATCGTAAGCAGCTTCTTCAATAGGAATTACCCTGCCTTGAAAGTTTATATTGATTACCTTTTTCATGTGATTATATTTATTGATTTATGCCACATGGAATTCGCCTTTAAACATTTCGGTTGATTACAATTAATGTTTAGGCTCATTTCATGGTATTTGTTTTAATTGTAGTTAAGGTTGGTTTGTTTGATTTTCATGGTCTGACGCTTGCTCATGGTCTGAAGGTGTAATTGGTTGGGTAAGCACCTGAACGGCGTCGGCCAGTTCTTGCCAGGTTCTTTCGAGTTCACCGTAAAAGGCTAATCCCTTTTCGGTCATCACGAAATATTTGCGTGGCGGCCCACTATTGCTTTCTACCCAACGGTAAGTGAGTAACTCCGCATTTTTTAATCTGGTTAGCAATGGGTAGAGTGTACCCTCTAGAATATGCAGATTGGCGGCTTTCATTCTATCAACCAAATCGGAAGGATATACTTCACCCTGCCTGATGATTGAGAGGATACAAAACTCCAATACACCCTTGCGCATCTGACTTTGTGTATTTTGAATATCCATTATTTTATTTTTAATTGTTTTAGTTTGTTTGTTTTGACATCACAAAGATGGGGATTATTTTAGTACTATGCAACACATAGTACTAAGTATTTTGAAGTAATATGCAGACTTTAGATATGGGTTTAGTATATTTAATTGAAAATCAATTAGTTATAATTTTAATGGGTTTTAGCAAAAGGTTAAACGGTCATTTTCGTGTGATAAATGGTTTTTGATTAAAACAGCGATCTAGCTAAGAGAATAATACAAGTATGCCGATTCGCATGTCTATATACCATTATAGATTTGCCTATTCTATTTAATATGAGTTAAAACGAACTTTTAAAAAGTTGTTAATCGTTTTTGTACGATGAATAAATAAAAGGCCTTAACTTTGCCTTATCGTATAAAAACGATTAAAATGGCCAGCCCCAAATTAGAAGAATTTATTAAAGCCGAACAAGAATTAGCGGCTTTTGCAAAAGCGCTTTCTCATCCTGCACGTATTGCTATTTTAAAAGTATTGGCACAAAAAAATGAATGCGTTTGTGGCGAAATAGTAGAAGTGCTCCCTTTGGCTCAATCAACTGTTTCGCAACATTTAAAGGAATTAAAAGAGGCTGGATTAATTAAAGGAACTGTTGATGGACCGCGCAGTTGTTATTGTATTAATTGGAAAGCATTCGAAAAATTCAATCAATCATTTAATCATTTATTTCATAAGCTCAAAGATCAACAAGAAAATTCTTGTTGTTAAACATAAATACATAGTCATGAAAAACGAACAAGCCTTAAAAGAAATAGTAAAAGAAAAATATGCAATAATTGCAGATCAAAGTTTAGAACAAAATCAATCTTCATGCTGTGGTGCAGGTGGTTGCTCTACAGAAGTGTACAATATCATGAGTGATGATTATACTTCAATGAAAGGATACAATGCAGATGCAGATCTTGGATTAGGTTGTGGATTGCCTACTCAATTTGCAAAAATCAAATTGGGTGATACGGTGGTTGATTTAGGAAGCGGTGCTGGTAATGATTGCTTTGTTGCGAGGGCTGCTACTGGAGCAACTGGTAAAGTAATTGGTATTGATTTTACTCCGGCAATGATTGCAAAAGCAAGAATCAATGCAGCAAAATTGGGTTTTGATAATGTGCAATTTAGAGAAGGTGATATTGATGACATGCCTTTGGCTTCAGAAATAGCTGATGTTATCGTGAGTAATTGTGTTTTAAACTTAGTGCCTAATAAAGATGGGGTATTTAAAGAAATTTTTCGTGTATTGAAACAAGGAGGGCATTTTAGTATTTCAGATGTGGTGCTGGTTGGTCAGTTGCCTGATGCACTTCGTAAAGATGCTGAAATGTATGCAGGATGCGTTTCAGGTGCCATACAAAAAGAAGTATATCTAGAGTTGATTAAAAGTAATGGGTTTTCCAATATTCAAATACAAAAAGAAAAAGCCATTGTTATACCTGATGATATTTTAATTAATTATTTGAATCCAACAGCATTGCATGATTTTAAAAATGGCAATACAGGTATTTTTAGTATTACCGTTTATGCAGAAAAGCCTTTGAAAGAAGCATGTTGCAAACCAGGATCAGGATGTTGCTAAATAAATAAAATACCGATGAATCAATTTAAACTGCTTTTACTTATTATAGTATTAAATTTCTTTTCTATGAATGCAAGCGCTTCGGATATTTTTCCGATAATCAAACAAAATTTAATGAATGCAGAAAAAAACTTTTCATCAATACCCAATGATCGAAAAGCTGAGCTAAAAAAATTAAGTGTGTACATTCAAGAAAGAGTTGCAAAGCATCAAAAAGTTTCATTGACTTTTATTTGTACACATAATTCTAGAAGAAGTCATTTCGCACAAATATGGGCACAAACCGCTGCTGCCTATTATGGAATAACAAATATCTTTTGTTATTCCGGTGGCACCGAAACCACGGCATTTAATGTAAATGCGGTGAATGCTTTAATGAAAGTTGGTTTCATCATCCAACCAATTAGCCAAGGCAATAACCCACATTACGAAGTAAAATATAGCGCAGATTATCCAGCACTTCATGCTTATTCAAAAAAATATGGGGATGCTCCCAATCCTTCTAAAGACTTTGGTGCAGTGCTTACTTGTTCTCAAGCAGATGCTGCTTGCCCCATCGTTTTTGGAGCAGACGAAAGATTTAAAGTTCCTTATGAAGACCCCAAACTATCCGACGGAACCAATCAACAAGAAAAAGTTTACCAAGAAAGATCTATGCAAATCGCTTCAGAAATGCTCTATGTCTTTTCATTGGTAAAGCCCTAGTTGTTCGATGCTGTATTTTCGGGTTTGCCAATTATAGATTCTAAAACTGAAGTAACTAAGGTAACTAGGAAACTAAAAAACAAGGCTGTCCACCAACCATCTACCATAAAGCCAGGAACTATTTTTGCGGCAAGTTGAATAATAAAAACATTGATAAATAATAGGAAAATACCAAGAGTAAAAATAGTAATAGGAATAGTAAGTATTATTAAAATCGGTTTAATAAAATTATTGAGTAATCCCAAAACAACTGCAACAAGTATAGCTGTAATGCTGTCCGCCACAGTAACTCCGTTTAACATATATGCTGCAATTAATACCGCTACAGCAGTTGCAATCGTTTTTGTAAAAAACTTTCCCATAGCGTAATGTTTGTTCTACAATTTCCTAAAAAAACAAATACCAGAAAATTTTAAATTCAATTATATCACGGTCAACTCATAAAAATCATTGGGATTGAGGTATTTCTTGGCTAGTTCTTGTAATTCATCAGATTCAGTGGTTTTGATAAGGGCTACACTTTTATAAAAATATTGATCGTCAATACCGTTTAAAATATAGTTTTTCCATCTTGCAATCAACTGAAATGGGCCATCTAAATCTCCTAGAACAGATCCGATCATGTAATTTTTCACTAAACTCAATTCTTCTTCTTCAATCGGTTCATTGCATAATATATCCATTTCTTTATATACCTCCTCAATAGTGGCTTTGCAAACGTCTTTCCCTGCCTCTGTACTAATCATCCATGCTCCTTCATGAATATGGTTTTGTATATAACTATGTATGCCGTATGTATATCCCTTATCCTCTCTGATATTACTCATTAAGCGTGATCCAAAAAAGCCACCATAAACATTGTTGAGTATTTGCACTTTTTGATAATCTGGATGATGTCTATTGGGGAAGGGTCTTGCCATTCGAATAGCTCCTTGAACGCCATTGGGGTCATTAATAATATGCATTTTTTTCTCTACTGCAGGATGCAAATGGTATTGAATAGTAGGTATAGCCCTTTGCTGTAAAGGCAAATGTCCAAATGTTTCATTCAGTGACTTGTCCAATCCACTTGGGACTTTGCCAGCTGTAAAAATCATGCATTTTCCTTGCTGGTAAAATTGTTGGTAAAAAGCAACCAGCTCTTCTCTATTTAATTGATCATAGTCAAGCGTTGAAGTATACTTCCCATAAGGATGGTGTATGCCATAAATGTATTCGTCGATTAATCGATTGGCAATGAAATCACATTTTTTAAGATTTACCGATAATCTTTGCTGTTGATTTTTTCGATAGGTATTAAGTTCTTCTTCAGGAAAAATCGAATCGGCAATTATTTCAGCAACCACAGGTAATAATTCATTCACATGTTTGGATAAGCAATGCAGTGTGATAGTTGCAGTTTCATTATAGCAACTTCTGTTTAAATAGGCGCCATAAAACTCAAAATATTCATTTATACCAAAAGCAGTTTTTTGTGAGGTGCCATTTTTTAGCATGAAATTAGTAGTTGCTGCAACAATGTTTTTTTGTTCGTACCAATTACCAGCATAAAAAACCCATTCTATCAGTAAAACTTCCTGAGCGCCTGCATTTAGGCTATAAACTGGAATACCATTGTCTAAGTTGTATTCATCGCATTTTTTTAAATGCAAGTCAAAACTTACGGCATCTATGATAGAGGGAGTTGTTTTTCTGTCTAAATTCATTTGCTTGAATTAATCTATTTTTTTGCTTGATAGTAGATTGTGTTACTATTCGATTCCCTGAATATTTGCTTGCTGTAAAACTGCAAATCTTGAGAAGTTATTTGTTGGTATTTATCTAATTCGGTATTCATTAAATTGGCATCTCCCAATAATTCATACATGGCCAAACTACTTGCTCTACTCATAACACTCATGTCTTCGAAAGCGATGATACTTTCTGTTTTATTTTTCACTTTTGTTAATTCATTTTCGGTTACATGTTCTTCTTGGATAGCATTGATAATTGCTGCAACTCCTTGCTCGGCATCTTCCATGGAAACCCCTTTAACCAATTTCCCTTCTATTGTAACTAAACCGGCGTCGATACTTCCAAAGTGATGGCAATCTAAATTGGAAAATAATTTTTGTTCTTTTACCAAAGATTGATACAATCTAGATGATCCGCCGCCGCCTAAAATCTCCGTTAATAAATCAGCCGCATAATATCCTTTTTCTAATCTAGCATCCATGTGCCAGGTTTTAATAAATGCATCTAATGGTACAGCTGCTTCAATGGTTAATTTTCTGGCTTCTTGTTGAAGAGGTTCTTTAGTTAAACTGCGAATGTATTTTTCGCCCATTTCTATTGGGCCAAACCATTTTTCTGCCAATTGTTTCACTTGCACTGTTTTTACATTTCCTGCAACAACTAAAATAGCGTTCACCGGACGATAATGTTTAAAGAAAAATGCTTTTACATCATCGATATGTGCATTTTCAACATGACTCAGTTCTTTGCCAATTGTCATCCAGCGATAAGGATGAACAGTATATGCCAATTCGCGCATTTTATGCCAAACATCTCCATAAGGTTTATTGAGATAATGTTCTTTAAACTCTTCGCAAACCACTTTTTTTTGAACTGTTAAACTTTTTTCGCTAAAAGCCAAACTCAACATTCGATCACTTTCTAACCAAAATGCAGTTTCAATATTTTGTGCAGGAAGCTGGCAGTAATAATTGGTTAAATCGTGGGTTGTATAAGCATTGTTATCTCCGCCCGATCTTTGCAATGGCTCATCATAATCTGGAATATTCACACTTCCTCCAAACATCAAATGCTCAAATAAATGAGCAAATCCGGTCTTGGTTGGATTTTCGTCCCTTGCGCCCACATCGTACAAAACATTCACAACAGCCATTGGTGTAGCATTGTCTTCATGCACCAGTACGGTTAATCCATTATCTAGTATAAAACGGTTGTATTGAATCATATTGTAGAAAATCGTTTTGCAAAATAGGTCATTATCAACATAAATTGCTCTAATCAATTGGTTAACTATTTACGAATATCTTGAACATTTAATGTAAGTATTATGGGTAATTCGCCTCTAAACACCACCACTTTTATTTTTCCCAATGCATTTTGAAACAGGTTTTTATATACTTGAATGTTTTTGGTAAAATTGCTTTCAACAGAAAATATCACATCTCCCTCTTTAAAACCAGCTTTTTCTCCTGGAGAACCTTTGACTATATCAATCACCCTTATTTCTCCTTCAATTAAATAAACGCCTAATCCTGTATAACTATAGTCGAAGTCTTCATTAAAATGAGTATTCGGTTTGATGTAAATAGACTGTTCGGGATAATTGAGTATTACGTTGAATCTTCTGAGTAAGTCATTGCCTACAATTCCTCCTAATGCCGGGTAGTTAGCAACATTATAGGTATCATCAAAAACATGAACAGGAACATTTCTAAATTTGTATGGTCCAATTTTTACAGATTTTATAACAGTTAGTTCCATTTGTTTTTTACCACCAAGTCCTTCGGCCTGTGTTGTGTAAAAACGTCTTTTGGTTTTAAATACACTACTGTCTTCGGTGAAATCTCTAGATAGTAAGAAACAAAGTCCTGCTCCAGTGTCAAAAATGTATCGATTTAAGATTGCTCTTGAATCTTGAATTACGGCTAATTGTTGAGGCAAGGTAGTGAAATTAGGTTTTAACAATTGCCCCCCTCTTGGGTATGTAAAAGTACCTGGCGTAAATATTTCTACCTTATTATCGTCATAATCCAATTTAACAATGAATCTTCTAAAAAAACTATAACCGATGATACCATCTATTTTTACTCCATATACACTGGTGAGTAATTCATAGTCATTGATGTGAAAATCCAAATGATCCACCGAAAGCCCCGAAAAATGTAATGAATGATTCATTGCAAATGCTACTTTCTTTAAGCCTGCAATTCCACGAATTGTTTTATCTGTATTGATGAGAACAATTTCAAGTTCTGCTGCAGTAGTAGAGTCTAATGAAATTCCGCCACTTCCTGTATCCAGTATAAAATTGAGAGAATCGGGTAAGTTGTCGAATTTGGCCTTAATAATGATAATTCCACCAGAAAGTTGAGAGAATGGGAGTTTGGTAATTAATTTGCTTTCTGGTTGAACAAATTCTTCTTGAGAATGAGTGACCAAATTCATGCAAACAGCTAAAAGTAACAACAAGAATCGCAACATGTACTTTAAAATGAACTGAAAAGAGTATAACTAATACTAAGACAAATCAAAATAGTATTTGGTTGCACCGTAACAACATTATCGGCATTACCTTTGTTATACATTTATAATAAAATTTATGCAACTATCCGAACTATATCAAAAAGCCCTCAATTTTGATTTCCTTTCTATCGAAGAAGGCATGTTTATGTTTGAGCATTCGCCTTTGGCCGATTTGATGCATATTGCTGATGAGATGCGGAAAAAACAAGTTCCACACGGAAAAGTAACCTGGCAGATTGATAGAAATGTAAATACCACCAATGTTTGTATTGCCAATTGTAAATTCTGTAATTTCTATAGAATACCCGGACATGCAGAAGCATATATTACAGAGATGCCCGCCTATCGCACAAAAATTGAAGAAACATTAAAATATGGTGGGGATCAATTATTGCTTCAAGGTGGCCATCATCCCGATTTAGGAATCGACTTTTATGCCAAAACGTTCAGACAGATAAAGCAAGAATATCCAACAATCAAGCTGCATGCTCTAGGCCCCCCTGAAATAGCTCATATAGCCAAATTGGAAAAAATGAGTCATCATGCGGTATTGAAAACTTTGCAAGAAGCTGGTTTGGATTCATTGCCAGGAGCAGGTGCTGAAATTTTAGTTGATCGAGTTCGCCGTTTAATTTCAAAAGGAAAATGCGGAGCAGATGAATGGTTGGCGGTAATGCATGAGGCGCACAAATTGAATATTACCACTAGTGCTACCATGATGTTTGGTCATGTAGAAACACTTGAAGAGCGTTTTATTCATTTGGTTAGAATTAGAGAAGTGCAGGCTATGAAGCCCGCAGAAGCCAAGGGTTTTCTTGCTTTTATTCCATGGACTTTTCAGGATGTAGATACTTTATTAACCAAAATAAGGGGGGTGCATAACCTTACTACACCTGATGAATACATCCGAATGATTGCAATTAGCCGGATCATGCTACCCAATGTTAAAAATATTCAAGCTAGCTGGTTAACAGTAGGAAAAGAAACAGCTCAAATTTGTTTGCGTGCAGGGGCCAATGATTTTGGAAGTATAATGATTGAGGAAAATGTGGTAAGTGCTGCCGGTGCCCCCCATCGCTTTACTTATAAAACAATCCAAAATGCCATCAAAGAAGCAGGATTTGAGCCTCAATTAAGAACACAGCAATATGATTGGAGGGAAATTCCAGCAACTATTGCCGAGCAGGTAATCAACTATTAAGCGGCCAGATTCTACAATTTCCTTGTTTTTTAATCATTTTTGTAACATAGCGGTTCTTGAATCGTATTATATCTACGAATTAAGTATTTATTCCTAACTGTAATACATGACCGAAAGCCAATACAATCAGTGTGTAAATAATTATTCCGATCATTTGTTTCGGTTTATTGTAAAAAATCTTCAACACGAAGAAGATTCACGCGACATTGTACAAACGGCTTTTGAGAAATTATGGCGAAACAGGGAAACAGTTGAAAATGACAAAGCCAAGTCTTTTTTGTTTACTGTAGGGTACAATCAGATGATTGATCATATTAGAAAGCATAAAAAAGTTGAATTAAAAGATGATTTTTCGGATGATAATAGAACCCAGTATATACAAGATGATGGTGTTAAGAAAACGTTGATGCAAGCATTAAATCGGTTGAATCAAACACAAAAAAGTTTGGTGATGCTGAAAGATTATGAAGGTTACAGTTATGCCGAGATTGGAAAAATCATGAGTTTGAATGAAAGTCAAGTAAAAGTATACTTACACAGGGCCAGGTTAACATTGAAAAATTATTTGGTTAACCGAGAAAACGTATAATACAACATGCAAATAAGCCGTCATAATTACGAAACATATTTTCTGCTTTGGGTAGATGGGGAACTGTCATCCGAAGAGATGGAAATGGTGGAACGTTTTGTTGTTCAACACCCAGACCTTGCTGATGAATTGGCTGCAATACAAGCAACCAAATTGCCTTTGGATGAATCGATTGTATTTAATGACAAAGAAAGTTTATTAAAACTGGAGCAACCTGCTTTATCAATGAGCAGTTACGAAACCTACTTTTTATTATACATCGATAATGAATTAAGTGCTAAAGAAAAAGCAGATGTTGAGTTATTTGTTTTACAACATCCGGCATTGCAAGCTGAATTTATGTTGTTGAAGCAAACCAAACTAACCCCTGAAGCAATCATTTTTGAAAATAAGGTATTGCTATTCAGAAAAGAAGAAAAAGAAAGACCTGTTTTTTATATGCAATGGAAGCACATTGCTTTAGCTGCAGCTTTGGTTGGATTGATTTTTTCTTTGTGGATGATTGTGCCAAATAAGCTGAATAACACATCTTCACAAAGCCTTGCATCTAACAATCGTATCGCAAATACTGCTCCTGTTCAAGTAGATAATAACAATCGCAACGAAAAACTATTGAATAGCAAAATAAATAATATTCAGTCAAACACATTGGTTGCCAACAATGCCATAAAGAATAACATTAAACAAAATCTAGAGGCATCGTCTAATTCAAAACCAATTGATGCGATTGCTCAAAATAGTATCAATGGATCAGTTAGAACCGAAGAAATTGCTGCAAGTGCCAATGCAAGTGTTGAAGCTAATATTAATGCAACGATGCTTGAAACAGCTTCTAACAATGAACTATCGAAAAATGAAATACTATTAAAAGCAACTGTATCTGAAGATGAGCAGCCCAATAATTTAATACATCAAGCAGTATACAGAGAATTGGATACCGATGAATCAAGCAAGAGCTTGTATGTAGGAGTGATGGAAATTAATAAGGATAAATTGCGCGGAATTATACGCAAGGCAGGTAGTATATTTCGTTCTAAATCAAAACAAGAAGTAGATAAAATAGACAATAATAAATAATACCATGAAACAAATCGTATGCATGTTTGCAGTATTACTAGCTGCATCAACAAGTTTTGCCCAAACCGATAGTACAGCTAAAACAACAGACACGGTTAGAGTAGGTAATTTTGTAATTATTAAAAAAAATAATGGCAATGAAAAAACCTATAGTTCTAATAAGAATGATGTTAATATTACCTATAAGGTAGAGCGTAGACCTGCCAAGAAAAAGAATATTAGTACCAATTGGTGGATTTTTGATTTGGGTTTTGCCAATATTCGGGACAATACCAATTATGCTTCAGCTCAGTCTGGTCCTTATTTCAAAACATTAAGACCCGCTGACGGTCCTGTAAATCAAAACAGTTATCGATTAATCACAGGGAAAACAAGCAATGTTAATATTTGGTTCTTTATGCAAAAGCTAAATATTAGCAAGCATGTATTGAATTTAAAATATGGCTTGGGGTATGAAATGTACAATATCCGTTACGACACAAGAATCAGTTACAGAAAAGACCCTCAGCCATTTGTGCACAACGATTCTATCAGCTTTAGTAAAAACAAATTATTTGCTGGCTACCTAACTGTTCCAATGATGATTAATTTCAATCCAACTCCAGACAATCGTAAAGGGTTTAGTTTGAGTGCAGGTATGAGTGCTGGATATTTATTAGAAAGCAGAAACAAACAAGTGAGTGGTGAGAGAGGTAAACAAAAAGTGAATGGTAATTTTGAAATGGAACCATGGAGATTAGCTGCCATTGCAGAATTAGGTATAGGGCCGGTTCGATTGTATGGTTCTTATAGTTTGAATAGATTACAAAAAGATATTACCCGTGTAGAACAGTATCCTTATGCAGTAGGTATTCGTTTTAGCAATTGGTAAAATGATTTCTTTTTCTCATGTAATATATACGCTCCTTTTCTAGGGAGCGTTTTTTTTGCAAGAATACCAACAGGTGGTCACAATGAAATCGACATTAGATACCAGAACTATTCAATTTATTACCAGTAGGTACCCGCGTAGAAATCCGCCAATAATTTGTATCTCTTATCTCTTATCTTTTATCTCTTATCTCTGAATGGCTTTCAGCCAATCTATAATCCCAAGCTGAACTTTCCCTGCAACTTGTGTGTGAAAACTGGATTTTACAATTCTTTTTTCATCTTCTTCGTTGCTCAAAAATGCAATTTCTACAAGGCAATTGGGAAAGTCGGTAGGTGCATTTAATGCAAAATTAAAATGACCAATATTGCCAAACTCATCCAGTTTTAATTCGAGCATTCTTTTTAAAATAGTAGTAGTTAAAGGCCTAAATCCAATATGCTTATAATAAGTACTAACGCCTTTAACCGTTTCTTTAACACTGGAATTTAAATGAAGCGATATTGCCAAATCAGGATTTCTTTCCTGCAACCAAAGTATGCGGTCTTTATTATCAAAACTGGTATCTGTTCGTCTAGTCATGATAATCTTTTTAACCCCTAATTTTTTCAATGATTTTTCTAAGGCTTTTGCAAAGAGCAGTGTTTGCTCTTTTTCTGATGCTTTTAATTTAATTCCTGAAGCGCCACTGTTTGTACCACCATGACCAGCATCTATAGCAATGGTCATTTTGCGAATATCTAAATTGGTTGGTTGGCGCTTGATTCTAACACTTAATATTTTTCCTTTGTAGCTGATATTATAACCCCAATGTTGGGCATGTTTCAGTTCAATGGTTACCCTAAATACATCATCTTCTACTTGATTGTAATAAACGTTTTTTACTTCCTTTAAAGAACTGAGTTGAGTGACCCAATTGGTATTGCTTTGAACACCATAAATATCAACCACTATTTTACTCGGATTAATTTCCATCCAAGATTTGTAAGGCAATTTTTCTTCGAGATTAATGTTTACATAATCAAATAGAGAATCACCTTTTGAAATAAATGAACCTGTTAAATAGTATGGTTTTTTAATGGGCGAAGCTGAATCAGGTTTTACAAATGATTTTTCTAAAAGAGCCGTATGCCATTTAGATAATTGAATAGTATACATGTCTTTGGATGAGTCAATTATTTTCAATAATACATTCGTATCGATATAGCTCATTTTGGCGCCTCCTAATCGGTCTTCTCCCATACCATAAGACAAGGCCGGTAATTTACCAGTTGTTCTGCCATAATAAAAAGTATTACTGGTATTGTTTTGTGCTATACAATAACTAGTAAAGAAAGTGAATGTTGCAATGATTAATTGTTTCATTGCTTGAAGGTATTTATTTGTAGTCAAGCAACAAAAAACCCCGTACAATATTCAGTACGGGGTTGGGATATTGTTGATTGTATTTTACAATTTATAACCATTGTCTGCTATTAATTGATCTGCAATTCTTCTACGTGCATTTTTGGTATTGAATGGCTCTACTTTTGTAAAACGTTTTAATCCAATATGCATCATGCGTAATTCATCTCCATCTGCAAAACTATTCAATGCGTCTTTACCTGCTTTGTTGATTCTATCAGCGGCGTCATATAAATAGGTTTTCATGATATCTGTTTGAATGCCAATTGCAGCTTCTCCCCTGGAGTTGGCTAGCTTCATCACACGCAACAAGGCACTTTCAACATGAAACACTTCGATAGACATATCCGCTATATTCATCAAAATTTCTTGCTCCTTATCCAACTGCATCATCAGTTTCTGAACAGCTGCGCCTGCAACCATTAAGATGGCTTTTTTAAAGTTGGCAATGGCTTTTAATTCTTTAGCAAAAGCGCCTTCTTCTTCGCCACCAAAATCTGGAATGCTCATCAATTCTTTTTGAACCGCCATGGCTGGTCCCATCAAATCGAGTTTTCCTTTCATTGCTCGCTTCAATACCATGTCTACCGTTAACAAACGATTGATTTCATTGGTGCCTTCATAGATGCGATTGATTCTGCTATCTCTATACGCTTTTGAAATTTGGTATTCGTCGCTGAAGCCATTACCACCATGTATTTGAACACCTTCGTCAACCACAAAATCTAATACTTCACTTCCATATACTTTTAATATGGCACATTCTATTGCATATTCTTCTGCAGCACCTAAAAGCGATTCTGCAAATGATTTTCCGCTAGCTGCCAATTCATGTTCCTTGTCATCAATCCATTTTGCTGATCTGTACAAAGCAGATTCACACACCCACATTCTAATTGCCATTTCTGCCATTTTATGTTTGATGGCTCCAAATTTTGAAATAGAAATTTTAAACTGTTCGCGGGTAATTGCATATTGGATAGATGTATCCGTAGCTTTTTTTGCACCACCCAATGTAGCCGCACATAATTTCAAGCGACCGATATTCAAAATATTAAACGCTATGATATGGCCTTTACCAATTTCACCCAATACATTTTCAACAGGCACTTTGCAGTCTTGGAAATACAACTGTACAGTCGACGATCCTTTAATACCCATTTTATGCTCTTCTGGTCCTTGTGTAAATCCTTCTGTGCCACGATCAACTATAAATCCGGTGAATTTATCTCCATCAATTTTAGCAAAAACGGTGTATACATCTGCAAAACCTCCATTGGTGATCCAGCATTTTTGGCCATTTAAAATATAATGCTTTCCGTCATCGCTTAACTTAGCAACTGTTTTTGCACCGAGTGCATCACTACCACTATTGGGCTCTGTTAAACCATAAGCCCCCTTCCATTTTCCACTTGCTAATTTTGGTATATATTTTAATTTCTGTTCTTCTGTACCAAAATATAAAATAGGTAAAGTGCCAATTCCGGTATGCGCTGCAATCGCAACTGAGAATGAGAAACCGCCGCCCAATCCTTGGTTTACAATAGTAGATGTAATAAAGTCTTTTCCTAATCCACCATATACTTCCGGGAATGAAGTTGAAAGCAAACCTTGCTCACCGGCTTTCTCCATCAATGATGGCATTAAGCCTGGTTCCATTTTATCAATACGATCTAGAATGGGAAGAATTTCTGTTTGCAGAAACTGCTCACACATGTCCATTACCATTGTTTGCTCTTCATTGAAATCTTCTGGTATGAAGGTTTCATTTGGATTACTTTCTTTGATAATCCACTCGCCGCCTTGTAAGACTGTTGCATTTTTGGTGGTTTCCATATTTTAGTTATTGAGTTATTAAATTATTGGTATCTCTTATCTCTTATCTCTTATCTTTTATCTCTTATCTTTTATCTCTTATTTCATATCTCTAATATCCCGAGCGTGAGGTTATCATACACTCGTTGAAAAACCGATTTTACTATTTCAATTTCGTGCTTATCTACACCTACCAAGGCTTCTGCCATGGTTTGATTGGCCAAATCGATGGTGATATGTTGTAATTCCAAAGCTGCATCAGTTAATTCAACTAAATTGATTCTTCTATCGGTAGGAGACGCTATTCTTTTTACAAGTTTTTGCTTTTCTAAATTATCTATTAGGCGGGTAATGCTGGGCTTATCTCTAAAAGTGCGATTGCACAGTTCTTGTTGACTAAGCTTGTCTTCCTTCCATAAATGGTACAAAACACTCCATTGTTCAATGGTAATTTCAAGGCCGGCATTGCGAAAATTCTTTTGCAAACGCCTTGCTACAGCGGTTGAAGCCATTCCGTTAATAACGCTGTACAATTCGCCTCTTCTAAAATGGTTGTTTGACATATAGTTAGTTATGCAACTAATTTCAAAATAAGTTCGTTTCTTTGACAATACCAAGAAAATATTGGTAAAATTTAGCCAAGTACTATGAATAGTCAGTTTATTGAACTCCAGGGATCTCGGTTTCACTATAATCAGTTTGGCGCTGGGCCTGATTGGGTTTTTTGTTTTCATGGATATGGAGAATCTGGGGAGCATTTTTTGCTATTTGAGCCTTTTTTAGGAAAGGACTACACTTTTATTGCCCTTGATATTCCATTCCATGGCCAAACAGCATGGAATGGGCCATTGCTTTTTGAACCCAGTTTACTTATTGAATTAATTGATATGATTATTGGCAATCATCAAGCTCGTTTTCATTTTTTTGCTTACAGTATGGGGGGAAGGATTGCTTTGAGATTATTTGAATTGATGCCAAATCGCATACAATCGATGGTATTGGTTGCACCAGATGGTCTTCATCAAAATAAATGGCAATGGTTTACCACAAAAACCCAATTGGGAAACAGTCTTTTCAAGTATACCATGCAAAACCCAGGATGGTTATTTCAATTGATCCATGTATGCAATAGGCTTAAATTACTCAATCCCAGCATCAGTAAATTTGTGCATTATTATTTGGATGATCCAAAAGAAAGAGCCGACTTATATAAAATTTGGACCACAACTAGGCTATTTAGACCTTCGGTAAAGCGTTTAAAATCCTTATTGAGAAAGCATCCTGTGCCTATGAAGTTGATTTTTGGCAAACACGATCGTATCATTCTAACAAAAAGGGGCACTCATTTTAGTAAAGGAAGTAATAATTTGGTTCAAGTATTTGAGTTAGAAGCAGGGCATCAATTACTCCAAAAAAAGTATGCCTCAATAATTGCAGCTTATTTTAAACAATAATGATTTTCTTTGTTCTTGATGGTCAACCTATTTATTTATAGTATTGCATTTATTGGATTGGCTTATGCTGTATTGATTGTGCTGTACACTTATTGGTTTTTACGATTAAAAAAATACCAGCCAAAGCAATTTTTACCAGCACGCTGTTTTTTTAGCATCATCATTCCTGCAAGAAATGAAGCCCTGGTTATAAAGGATTGTTTAAAAAAAATTCAAGCACAAAACTATCCAACGAATTTGTTTGAAGTTATTGTGGTAGATGATCATTCTTCTGATACTACTGCAGCTCTTGTTCAAGAATTGCAGGCATCTTTTGATGGGTTACACCTCATTCATTTGGCCGATTTTGTTAGTGGGAATATCAACGCTTATAAAAAGCGAGCCATTGAAATTGCAGCCGCACAGACAAAAGGGGATTGGATAGTTACTACCGATGCAGACTGTGAAGTATTGCCCAACTGGCTAAAAAATCTCGATCAATTTATTCAAACAAACAACCCGGTTTTGGTAGCAGCCCCTGTAATGTTTTCTAATAGTCAAACCTGGTTGGGAATTTTTCAAATACTCGATTTCATAAGCCTGCAAGGAATTACTGCGGCAGCAGTAGCTGCGGGATATCATAGCATGTGTAATGGTGCAAATTTAGCGTACAGCAAAAAGGCATTTTATCAAGTAGGCCAGTTTAAAGGTATTGATCATGTTGCTAGCGGTGATGATATGTTGTTGATGCATAAAATAAAAAAACAATTCCCGCATCAACTGGGGTTTTTGTTTAGCAAGGATGCTATTGTAACTACGACTCCCATGGAAGACTGGAAAAGCTTTTTTAATCAGCGTATTAGATGGGCAAGTAAAGCAGAGAGTTATTCTGAACGAAGTATTTTCTGGGTATTGTTATTGGTTTACTTATTCAATGCTGGCTTATTAGTGGGGTTGATTGCTGGCCTTTTTATTGAAGGAATGTATCCCGCTATTGGATATCTATTGTTACTTAAAATTGTTGTTGAGATGATTTTCTTAGTTCCAGTAAGCAAGTTTTTTAATGTCCAATCATTGCTGCTTTTATTCCCATTTATGCAACCCTTTCATATTGTTTATACAGTTGTTGCAGGGTGGTTGGGTAAGTTTGGTACTTACCAATGGAAAGGAAGAGCAGTGAGGTAATTAGCATGAATCATGTATTTCAGTAGAAGGATTGTCTGGGAAAAAAGCATAAATCAGTAAAGCCAATAAGGCCAATAATGACAAGGAGAAGTATATAAACTTTTTCATGCTAATTGGGTTTAGGGATTAGACTTTCAAAACTGCAATAAGTTTAATGCAGCAATTAGATATATTAAAGAGCTACCCTTTAGACACTTCTACACTTGTTTTTGTTGCTTATAAGCCAATTATTGCAGCGGACTCGGTTTTTAATTTTTTTTTAAGGGCAATTAAAGCGCCTCCACAAAGCCAGAAAATACTTCCAATTTTATCGGTTTCAATCATATCGCTCCCGCAATTAATCACTCCAATCATTACCAATACAATGCCTACTACCAATGAAATACTCCGATATCGTTCAGTTTGAAATTGATGGTATAAGTTTTGTACTTCTAAAAGCATATAAATAAATAGTATTAGAAATAATAGCAACCCAATCATTCCTTGTTCTATTGCTATCAATAAAAAATAATTGTGCACTGTGGAGTGTTCGGGATTGTTGCTTACCCAAGTTTTAAATGCACTTATAGTATAAGGTTGGTATTGACTATAAAAACTGTTGGGTCCAAAACCAATAAACGGTTTTTCGTCAATCATTCTAAAACCTGCAACCCATCTATGAAACCTTTCTGCATTGGATATATCTTTTCTATTAATTGTGGCTGATAAATGTGCCGAAAAATTTTCATGAAAAATTGTTTGATCATGATTAGGTGCAAATTGTATATAATGCTTTTGATAGGTTAGTGCTGTTATGATTAAGCCAACTAAAATAATGGATGCAATAATGGCTCTTCCCATCCATTTTTTTTGAAAAATGATGACGCTGAATAAACCAATGAATAATGCTAACCAGGCTCCTCTGGAATAGGCCAATACCAAAGCAATTAGTGCTATGATGAGTAAGATAAATCCCCCTTTTTTTTCTAAGGTTTGAATAGGGGTGAATTTCCATATAATCCATCCTACAGGAATTAGACATACTAAAAGCGATGAATAGTTGACATGATTTCGGAAAAATGGAAACATTGTTTTTTTAATCATGGCAAATTCAAATCCATAAAATCCAAAACGAAACAATACTTGAATTACAAGCACACTCATCGGAATACACAGGCAAAGTGCCAATTTTTTCCAATCGCTATCTTGGTTTAATAGTATTGGCGCAACCATTACAAATGGAATGATGTACCAGCATTTTGCTAAAAAATATTTAATGGATAAAACTGGTGTGGTCGAAAAAAAGCAACTAAAAAAAATCCAAAAAAGGTGCAACACAATCAGTAAAAACAATGGCGATTGAAACGAGCTGCTAAATAGACTCGGTTGATGAACCATTTTTGCAATAGCGATTATTGTTAGGGTAAATAACACAATTTCAATCGGAAAATCAATCCCTAGCGATGAGGTTATGGATAATTCTGTTGAAAGGGGAATGAGTATTAGTAAAAGCCAGAACAATTGTTTACTTTCTACAACAATATAATATAATGCAATCGGCAGAAGCGCCCAAGTGAAAGGAATCAATAAAAACAATGGCTCTCGAAAAACAATCGAAAGCATGCCTGCAACAAAGAAGAGCAGGTAGCCAATGATAGCAAAGAGCTGATATGGCTTTTGTTGGAGCATGTAATTATTGCTCAGATTTATTTTTATTAACTACCAATAAAGCGCTAAAAACAAATCCCAATATGGCTGCAACTGCAATAATCAATGGTTTATTGGGCCAGCTTATTTCAAATGCCGGAACTCCTTTTTCCATTACTTGGATAAAGTTTGGCTGGGTGGCCAATGCCAATTTATATTCTTGATTTGTTTTTTGTATTTGATCTATTTGATTGATTATGGTTGCTTGTTCTGCTGCTATTAATCTTTTTTTTGCAGGGTCTGTTGAACTACTGTTTTTTTCGAGGTTGCCATAGTTTTCTTTTAATGCAATGGCAGTGCTATCCAATTTTTGAATAACGAGTTGTTTGTTTTTTTGTATTAAATGCTGGGCCTGTAATTCTGCTTCTTCAGCTATATCATTTACAATTTTAGCGGCTAAAATTTTATCAGTTAGTTCACAGCTGATGATTAATTGGTCTTTTTCTGTTTTGATGTATGTTATATCTTTCCGCATGCTTTTAATTACGGATATGGCATTTGTATCAATTGATTTGTAATAAACAAACAATTCAAGATTTTTATTGATTACATTTTCTAGGGTACTATTCATTTCTGCAAAAGCCTGGATTCTATCTAAATCATCGCCGTTTCCAAAATCAGTATAGAGATCTTTGATTTGTTGATTGAAAAGCCGGGCTTTGTCTGATAACAATGGATTGCCAGCCAACAATGTTACACTTGATTTATACTGGGGCTTCATGAATAAAATTATTATTGAAGCTGCCATTGCAGCAACAATACTAACACTCAGGCAAAATCGCCAACTCTTCTTTAATAATTCCATCATATCAATAAGGTTAAATGATGATTGCATATTTTTTTTATTTAGGTGCTACCACTACATTTCTGTCTAAACTCTCTTCTAAAGAAATAAAAGTTTCTGTTCTTTCTATGCCTTTTATTTTTTGTAATTCATCGTGCAATACATATCGCAATTCTTGAATGTCTTTACAAACTATTTCTGCAAACATGCTGTAGTTTCCTGTTGTATAATTCAATCGAACAATTTGCTGCACTTTCTTTAATTCTTTAGCAACTGAATCGTACAAAGAACTTTTTTCGAGGTAAATACCAATAAATGCGATAACATCGTAGCCCAAAGATTTGAGGTCTACCGATAATTTTTTACCTTTAACTACTTTTAGTTCTTCTAGCTTTTTGATGCGAACATGGATGGTGCCTCCAGATACAAACAATTTCTTACCTAAATCGGCATAAGAAATTTCTGCATCCTCCATCATTTCTTGGATAATCTGATAATCCAATTTGTCGAGATTTAATTTGCCTGACATATTCAATTGTTAAATTAGATATTATTTAATAATACATCAAATATATTAAAGAATATCTATATTATTAAATTATTTATTGAAAACTAATTAATTAATGACCTTTTGACTGTAAATTTGTTTTAAGAAAGAAAACGGATACTTAACAAGCATCGTTCTTTATATTGTGGGGTGATGAAATTTTTGGCAGACATACCCTCTTGTCTCGGGGGTGAGGATAACAGGACAAACTTAGCATAGAGCCGCAAGGGTAGCAATACCTGAGCGACCAGGGTCGACCACTGAACTTTGTGCTTCTGCTAACTGCCTCGTGGAGGTTCGATCCCTCCCCCTACAGCAT
>CANGTR010000008.1 GCA_947456855.1 Sphingobacteriia bacterium
AAAGGATGCGCCACTGGCCACTCTTTCCAATACATTACATCTTGCTGATAAGGCCAACCATTTTTGTTTTGAACAAACGGAAAAATAAATTCAATACCCTTTTTTATACTTCTATTATCAGCTAAAGTATGGTTCCAAATCAAAAAATTTTTAGTTGAAAGTGTATGACAAATAGTGGCCATAGCATCCAAATTAAACAAAGAATAGCCATAAGGTTTAGTACGTTTTAATTCTAAAGGAAAACTACCGTTTAGATCCATTTGTCTTGGCAGTAATACTTTTTTATATCGATCAGCGCAATAGTTTAACAATTGTTGATCATTCACCAATTTAGCAAAAACGGCTACTTGCATTACCCAACAAGTCCCATGATTGTTTTTTGCATCTCTTTCTTCAATTCCATAAGGATGTGTTGTTACCCAATTTAAATAATCAGCAAACCATTTTTTAATTGCATTCAATGATTTCGTATCAAATGACTTTGATGCTTGCATTACTAAAACACCTTGAGCAACTTCCATCATTTGAATCATATCGATTATACCAACACCTCTGCCTGTTACTTTTCCTTTGATAGCTTGAGCATATAATAAGCTAGGATTCATGAATGTGGTTTCATCTACAAACCAAGCATTAAGATGAACCAAGGCATGTTTCACATATTTATCCTCCTTTGTAATTTTATAAGCAGATGCCAATGAACCAATAATTTGACTAAACCTAATCATTGCTTTTCTGTGTTCAGTAAAAATGGCGGGATTAGTTACTCCATCTCGTTGTATATACGGTCCTTGAGGATTGGTAGTATCTGGCCACCAATAGTCTCCTTCCGAATAAAAATCATGTAACCCACCAGCAGATCTTTCTGAATGTGATGCGCTAACAGTAATTGGTTTTAATTGTAAGGCAGCTTTTGCTTTTTTTAAAATATGCTGCTTAAGTACTCGAATTATTTCAGTTTCATTAGAATTATTGCAATAACCAAGTTGAACATTGGTTACTGAAATAAAAAGAAATATGAAAATAATATTTTTCATGCTAAAATACCTCTGCTATAAACTTCATTATTGCGAGATTGATTTCATCATTCTTTGATTTCTCAAATTTCCCATGTAACCCCCCTTCTACAGTAATAAATTCAGTTTTAACTCCAAGATCCATTAATTTTTTATGTAAAACAACCGATTGCTGATAAGAAACAGTAGGGTCAGCATTTCCATGAACGATAAAGATTGGCGGGCTGTTCTTGGTTATATAATTAATGGGGGAAACCGATTTAATAAACACTTCATCTTTGGCTTTTGATCCTAACCAATTCGTAGCAGACTTACTTGTGATGTTGGGCCCATATGCCCAATCCCAAACATCATTGATTCCATACTTATTGATGATTGCTGCTACTTTAATTTTTTCAACACCCAAACAATTGGTATCGAATAAATGATTGTTCTCTAATAAACCAGCCATCAATGCTAAATGTCCTCCAGCAGAACCTCCCATCACAACAATCTTATTCGGATCAATATTCAACTCTTTTGCATGACTGATTAAATAAATCAATGCACAACGGGTATCTTCAATGGCCGCAGGAGCTTTGGCTCGGGGAGTTAACCTGTATTCAATATTCGCAACTGCAAATCCAGCTTTAAAAAACGAACTAAAACCACCTTGCCCTTCTTTCACGCCATGATTCCAACCTCCACCATGAATATTAATTACCAAAGGTGTTGGTTGTTTACTGTTTGGATTGATATAATAATCCAATTTTCCTTCCCACCCATTTACAGTGGTATAAACAACATCTAGCTTAGATTCATATCCTTTTGGATAAGCCACTGGTTTATAAACAGTATCGCTTACTGTCTGACCAAAACTAGCCAGCGAGCAAGCGATAATTGAAATCATTAATAATATTCGCATTCAATCTATTTTAATATCCTGGATTTTGCTTGATTACAATTTGTGTATTATTATCAATTTCTCTTTGAGGAATTGGTAATAACATACGATCATTGGTTACAAAAGCTTGCATTTCTAATAGGGTTAATCTTGGTGCTGGATAAAGTCCATAATGCACTGTATACATGGCAGCAAAATGATTATTCATTACTTGAATAGAACGAATTGAAGTAAATGTGGTATTGAATCTTAATAAATCATACCAACGTTGATTTTCAAATGCAAACTCCCATCTTCTTTCATTGGCCAATGCTGTTTCAAATTGTGCTGGAGTGGTAATTGAAGCCGCAACTAAAGCAGGCACATTTGCCCTAGCACGTATTTGATTGATCAAGCCAATACTGGCTGCATTATTGCCTTGCGCTTCAGCCAACATTAACACTACATCCGCATAACGAATTACTGGCCAATCATTTTCAGAATCATTGGCAACTGTAGTATTAGAAATATATTTCTGAACAAAAAATCTTGCGCCGGTAAATATTCCAATATTAACAGTTCTTCTTGCATCTCCGCCAATCAATAAAGCCGCTGTAGCTAACGTTGCATTTGCTGGTGCAGAAAGTGTTAGTGCAGTTCCATTAATTGCAGCAACGGTTGTTCCATTGGCTATTTGAGTTCCTGTAACAGTCATTCCAACTGCTATTGCAGGATTTGGAGCCGTAAGCGTGACTGACGTGTTACCTGAACGAACATTTCCAATAGCAGCATTTGCATTATAGGAATTGTATAATTCTTGAGAAGGGAAATTTAATCCTCGCCCATCTCCAACAATAATTGCTGCACCGCTATTTAAAGGCGCAAATGTGTTAGATAAAGAAGATCCCAGACCGATACCACCAGCCTTAAATCTGATAGCAAATAAAATTTCAGAACTCATTTCATTATTGATGGAAAAAATATTTGCATAAGAAGCTTGCAATGCATAACCGCTATTGGTAATAATATCCTGACACAACGCAGCAGCTTCCGTTTTACGATTCAATGTAAGGTACACTTTTGCTAATAATGCTTTCGCAGACCAACTATTCGCCCTTCCTATTTCAGTTGATGGAATAGTGCCAAATCTTGCAGCACTTCCATTATTAACGGTATTGGTTAAATCGGCAATAATCAATTTATAAATTTCCGCAACCGCAGATCGATTGATTGTTTTTGCTTCATCGGGGCTAATTGGTTCATGTACTAAAAAAACATCCCCATATAATCTAACCAAATTAAAATAATGATAGGCACGAATAAAAGTAGCCTCTGCCGATAATCTTCTTACATCATTTGCGGTTGCAGGAATAGCGACTTTATCAAAATTGAGTGTACCACTACTTGCCGCATAGTTTACATTTAGGCTATTCAATACAAAGTTTACGTTTCTGATATTATAATAGTTATTTAACCAAAAATTATAATTGCCCTGATGAGCAACGCTCGGGAAAAACATATCTAAATCACTAAGATCTCTATTCGGTGTTGATGTGCTTGCAGGAATTCCTTGTATAGAATTATCGCTACGCAATTCAGACAAGGTCCACTCATCATTCAAAGGCGCAATCATTCCATTATAACAACCATTTAAGGCAGTATTAACTTCACTAACAGTTGAATAGTAAGTAGCAGAATTAATATTTGACTGAGGTGTTAAATCTATCAATTTTTTACATCCAACTAAAGCTACAAAAGAAGCTAGGATGATTAATTTATTCAATTTCATAAAAGTCATTTTTTAGATTTAAAAGTTGATGTCTATTCCAAACACAAAAGTTTTTTGAATTGGGAAACTACCACGTTGATAGCCATCAATTAGAGCGGAAGAATAAGCACCACTTGTTGCGCGACCTTCTGGATTCAACGCACGGAAATTACTTGCCGATTTAAAGAATAAATTCTGTGCGGCAAAATAAACCCTTAATGAATTTAACTTGATTGCTTTTGAAATACTACTTGGTAAACGATATCCAAGGTTTACTTCTCTCAAAGACAAATAAGATGCATCTGATACTACATAGTCGGTGAGCATCCAGTTAAAACCTATTGTTGAAAAAGGCGTCTTACCATCTCCAGGAAACATTGGACTAACCCATCTATTGTTACTGTACGCAGTTATATACCTTCTAGACTCATTATAATTTGCATCTCCATTGATTACATTACCACCTTGTACTCCCTGAATTAAGAAACTAAAGTCAAAGGCTTTGTAAGTAAATGTATTGGTCATTCCATAATTGAATTCAGGATATGGACTTCCAATTATTGTTCTATCATTATTGTCTATGATATTATCTCCATTGATATCAACCAACTTTAACCCTCCTGGAATAAATACATTGGCCAGTGAACTGGTAAGCCCCCTAGCTCTTGCTGCATTAATATCTGCTTGACTCAACCAAACCCCATCAGTTTTAAATCCAAAAAACTGCACCAATGGGTCTCCTACTCTTGCACGATATACTTCGGTTCTTTCGCCCTGATTTAATAAAAAAGCTTCTCTTCCCAATTCTTGAATTTCATTTCTATTTCTAGAAAAATTGAATGCAGTAGTCCACTTAAAGTCTTTTTTACTAATATTAGTAGTGTTTAATTCAATTTCAAAACCATTGTTTTTTAAACTACCAATATTATTGAAATATTGAGGGACTCCGGCAATGGCCTGTACAGATTGTTGCAACAATAATCTCTCTGTTTTAGATTGATAAATATCAAATGACAAACTGATTTTATTCTTTAATAAAGAAACATCAAATCCAAAATTTGATTGGAAAGTACGTTCCCATGTAATACTTGAATTGGCAATATTGGATCTAGAGGTAACTTGTCCGGATGTATTTACACCAGTTCCGCCTCCGAAAGGATAATTACCAGTACTCAATAAATCTAAGTATGCGAAATCTGAAATACGATTGTTTCCAGTTGCTCCGTAACTAGCCCGCAACTTTAATCGACTGATCCAATTTACATTTTGCATAAACTTTTCTTGCGACATTATCCATCCTCCAGAAATGGAAGGGAAAGATCCCCATTTATTACCTTCTCCAAAATAGGAACTACCGTCTGTTCTAAAACTTACCGATAATAGATATTTATTATTGTATTCATAATTAATTCTACCTAAATAAGATACTAAACCGATTTGATCTTTTGTACCAAAAGTTCCTGCTCTATCAATAGATGAGGCATTGTTAAGGGTTCTTATATTATCACTAGGATAATCCAATCCTGTTGTTCGTTCGCTACTAATGGTAGTTTTCTGAGTAGTAAAACCAGCTAATACATTGATTGAATGTTTATTAAATGTTTTACGATAAGTAAAGGTATTCTCTGATAGTAAATCAATATTATTGGTATTTGAATATACTCCGCGATTCATTGACCCATCAGCAGTTGCATTCCTGTTGGCAAAATTCAACCCATTTGTATAATTTAAATACATACTCGCTAAGGATTTAAAATCTAATCCAGGTAGAATATTGATATTTAAATCTGCTGAACCTTGCAAACGATATTCATTTACATATATATCTTGTGAGATAGTAGAAGACTTTGGCGTATTCTGTGCAGAACTAAAAGGATCTGATGTTCCAACCGGAGTCCACATACTTCCATCAGGCATTTTGCCAGAATAATATATAGAACTGAAATGTCTAGGTTGTGCGAAATCTCCTGGGCGAATATTTGCCCATTGAGCCAATTGATTTACATTTCTTGCAGTTAAATCAGTATGATAAACGGGCAAGAAACTTGGATAACGATAAAAGTTGGTGAAATTTTCTGAAGGACTTATTCTTTTAGAATAAGACGGATTAACATTCAATCCTAATTTTACTTTATCACTCAATCTAATATCTAATTTTGTTCTAACAGAATATCTTTGAAAATCACTTTTATACATCATTCCTTCATCTCGCTGATATCCTCCAGAAATAAAATATTGTACATCTTTTTTACCGCCTGATGCGCTCAACTGAATGTTCTGAAACAACCCTGGTCTTAAAGACTCACTTTGCCAATCAGTACCTTGCCCTCCCATTAAAGTTTGCTCAACTATATAAGCCGCTTTTTCAGCTTCAGTTGCAAGTACTCCTTTATTATTGCTAAAGCTTAATAAATTGGCAGCAGTAAAGCCCAATGTATATGCAGCAGAATCCTGATAACGTTGCGCACCTTCGGCATACAATAAATTGGTATAATCAGATGTTGAAAGAATTTCGTATCTCCTGTAATCTCTTTTTTGACCTAAAGAATATTTCAGATTATACTTTGGCTTTTCTGCTTTTCCACTTTTAGTTGTTATTAAAATAACTCCACTTGCACCCCTTGAGCCATAAATAGCAGCCGAAGCAGCATCTTTTAATACTTCAACTGATTCAACATCAGCCGGATTAACAAAAGACAATCCATCAGGTATGGGTTGCCCATCAACAACAACCAACGGGCTTGAACCTGCATTAATTGAACTTATACCCCTGATACTGATTTTTGGAGCAGCGCCAGCTTCTGATGAAATGTTCTGAACCTGTACGCCTGCCATTTTACCTTGTAAGGCTTGATCCAATCTTGGAACAGGAATCTCATCCATTTTATCATTCTTATATTTAGCAACTGCACCTGTTAAGCTCGATTTTTTCTGGGTACCATAACCAATAACTACTACTTCATTATTATCGGCAGGTATAGCTGCTAACTTTACTTCAATTGTAGATTGATCTTTTAGTTGAAACACTTCAGGAGTAAATCCGATATAGGAGAATGCAAGCTTAGTTGCTCCTGATTTGTATTTCAAAGAGAATGTTCCATCCTCTTTGGTAACTGTTCCTCCACTTGATTTATCGGCTATAACTGAAACACCCTGTAAAGGTTCACCTGTTTCTTTATTGGTTACTTTTCCTGTAACTACTTTCTGGGCCATTGCATTACCACTCGAAAAAAGCAGTAGCAATAATAGCAATCGTTGTAACTTTTTCATAATAGCATTTAGGTTTTATAAATCGTTTTGGTTTAATAAGTGAATTCGTAGACGCTCGGGTTTAGTTGGATGAATTTTAGCAATTGCCTTGATACAGTTGCTGCATTTGTATATTGAATAACTCATTGCTAATAAAGGAATGCCTTCATCGTAATCAAAAAGCTTAATTTGTTTTCCATTCCACTGCTTTTCCATCATTAAATAAGGCAATAAAGTATTTACACCTTTAGCAATAGAATTTCCATTAGCAGATTGGTATTGATACAAATCCATTTGAATCAACTTTGCCATCTGGGCTATATGCATTAAAGGTTCTAATACAAAAAGAGAATAATGAAGCGAAATGGTTCTTTCTAGTTCAGCAGGAAAAAATCCATCTTTATCCATTTGATTTTCGATTCGCTTTTGAACATTAAAAACAATATTTTTAGCTAATTCATTTTGATTGGTTAACAGTGCCATTGAAAGTCTTTGAGCATCATACCAAACACCATGATTATTCTTCGCATTCATTTCCTGCTTTCCTACTTCACTGGTTTGCATCCAAAGTAAAAATTCAGCAAACCACGCTTGTAATCCACTATAATCTTTTGAAGATAATTTTCCGGATTGCTTTAATAAATTAATACCATCTATTAGTTTAACAAAATGGCGGGTATCAATCAATCCTGCACCACGGCCAGTATTTTGACCCTTTACTGCTTGCCCAAAATTTAAATTTGGATTCATCTTTGTTGCAGTATCTAAAAACCAAACTTGTAACAGTTTGATCGCATGCAAAGCATACTTATCTTCTTCTGAAAAGTAGTTTGCAAGTGAAAGCGTATAGACAGATTCGCACAAAGCAGGTAAATATTCTTTGTCTTTATAGGCTTTTACTTCAGGATTGGTTTCTCCATCCTTTCGTATATAAGGCAACCCATTGGGCGTAGATGGATTAGGCCAGAAATAAGGAGCCAAGCTCATATAATCATGCTTATTTCCGCTTGGAGGATTGTTTAATTTTTCCATCACACTTACTGGACCAAATAATAAAGTTTTATTTGCATCATCTAATAACTGTTTATAAGCAGGGATTAATGCGGAATTCTTGTTGCTAATTTTTGCTTTATTTATTTGAATTATTTTTCCATCTAATGTAAAAAGCATTGGTTGCTTATTATCAATTTGCGCGTACAGCAAGGTTGAAAAAACAATAAAAATCAGGGAACCAATAAATCGCAATAATTTTTTCATAGCAGTTTACTTATACAATAAAATCTTCTCTCATTGGAGTAAATACATCAATTAATACACCAGCTTCTAAACATACAGCTCCATGCAGAAGATTAGAAGGAACATGAAATACATCTCCGCTTCTCAGGATTTTTTTTAACCCATCAATTTCAACCTCAAATACCCCAGATTCTACATTGGTTACTTGCACATGATAATGTTGGTGCAATGTTCCAATACCTCCTGTTTCAAACTCAACACGTACCATCATCATTTTTTCGTCGTAAGTCATGATTTTTCTGCGAACGCCTGGAGCCATTTGTTGCCATTCTATTGCATTTAATTCAATAAAATGTTTAGGGCTTATTACTGTTTCTGTGCTAGACATATTAATTCGTTTTACAATTATTTGATTATTTGATTATTATAAAAAATAGCATAAGGGCCAATCCACTCGAAGTTGTAATCGGCATTTTTGAATACATGTTTTTGATTGCTTTCAAATTTGCTATTTGACTGCATTACGATAACTGAATTATTCTTATAAATAATTTTCCCAACTGTGTAGTTGGCATCGTCTTGTAAAAGCTGAATAGCAGATAGAGATGAATAGGCGCCATTGGCTAATTCAGCCACTGTACTATAATTGCCATGCAGTTCAATCACATTTAGGAATGTTGGGCTAATCGATTTAGTCCTCATGATATAAGAAGGATCTCTTCGTAAATTAAAGTTGGGGTCATTAGCACCAATTCTAGTGAAAAAGAACTGGGCCGAATCAGCTACTAATGAAGAAATAGTATAAAATGATTTTTCATTTAAAAAAGTAAATTGTGCCAAAGGCCCTTTCACTATACCTTCGGCTTCTTTCCATAAAAACTGATACCCATTTTTATTGCCCAATGTTTTCATTGAGTTTAGGGCTGGTGAATATTTAAAATTGGTACTAATTACTGAACCCGAATAATTAAAAGGCAAGTCAAATTGGTGAGCAGTGGAAGACTTTGTTTTAAATAGATCAATAATCAATGGTTTTAATTGATCTGGCAAATGCACCATAAATATGGTTCTTTGTAATTGAACATCTTTGTAAGCGGTATTATCTAAAGAAGCAACTACTTGCAAATTCTTTTCTGAAATAGATCCAAATAATTTTACTGGCCAATTTAATTCGCTTACCGCTTCTTTGCCATCATAATGACTTGTTTCATCTACAGTAATGGTGTTGTGAGCAATGGTTTGTTGGGTGTAGGTTTTTGTTTCTGGCAAATATCTTCCACCCCATTTTTGTTCAATACCAATAAAACGGGCAGCACCATAATCCTGCAAAACTTCATTCCCATTGTCATACACATTAATATTCAATTTGTCGAAATGCCCATGAGCCATTCCATGAGAACTGTATTTGAAAATCAAAGAAGTTTGTTTTTCGTTTTTCCCAGCTCGCATCACAGTAACCCCTCCTTTATTTCCTTTTGCTCCATCAGCAAATTCGATAGATTGATATGGATAAAAAGGCAAGACATTTTTTTCGGTTTGCAGTGCCTTACTAATTCCAACACCTCCAGCATTCAAAATAACTTTCCCTTGTGCTTTTGCAACTGGCAAATAAGCTGCATTGGGGCCATACACCTGCCATGCTATATCAATCGCTACCACCAATTCGCTAGAAACAAATGTTTTTTCTTTTAATGCATCATTATAGCTGTAAAATCCACCATTTAAATTGGTTTGTTGCAATGCTCCATTTAATGCTTTCTGGAGTATATTGTTTCTATATTTAAAAATACCTAAACCTGGTTTAGTATTGTTGACGGCATTTGCAAAAAAATAAAAAGGCAAAATCGCATAGCGCGTATAATAAGGTCCCTCATTGTAATATCCATCAGGAGAAAACAAGCCATTTAAATGGGCAATAAATCCAGCACTACCATCTTTCTCTGTTCCATACAACGCCATGTTTACATAATCTTCATTATCTATTGCTACTCCAACAATTCCAACACCAGCACAAGCCCATACTGCATGATTGTGAATTAAATTAAACCAAGGCTTGATGTCTTTGGTAAAATAATCTACAATTGGTTTAAATGCCCCATCTGTAATTTGTTTTCTTTCGGCAACCGTTAAAAAATCATGAATACAATCAAATGCCAATCCAGTATAAACCAGCCAATTGGCATCATTCAATGCTTGCCAAAAAATTCTACCAGGCGATGTACTTGTGGCTTCTGGATGATTCTTTAACGTTGGATTTAATTGCGCATATTTAACAAACAGCTGCTTTACGATCACCGCATACTTTGTATCTCCAGTAATTTGATACAATACTCCAGCGTTAAACATTAAGTTATAATTCTCTTTGTGCTTCTCGTGTGTATATCCGCCAGCTGGATCTTTTGGAACAGGTACATCTATATCTTTACCTATCCATTGATCAACAGCATTTTTTATTTCATTATACGATTTGTTTAATAAGGAATTTGCGGCCAAACTATTCTTGACCAATGTCAAATCCTTCTTTGTGGCAAATGCCACTGGATGTTGCTGAGCAAATAAGCTTTCAGCATTTAATAGAAATAGCACCAATACAAAAGATAATTTTCTCATGAACAGCAATCTTAATTTCTTATCAATCTAAATCGTTTATACAAAATAAGTTCCGCCATTAATTTCGATACTAGCGCCAGTAACAAAAGAGGATGAACTACTCGCTAAATACAATACCAAATCCCCCACTTCTGATGCTTCTCCTTCTCTGCGCAATGGTGTTGCAGCAGCTACATTTTTTCTTACTTCATCTTTGGTAAATGTGTTGTGAAAAGTTGTATTAATCATTCCTGGACTAACACAATTTACCCTGATTCCTTTGGGTCCTAACTCCTTGGCCAATCCCTTGGTCATTGTAAGGATGGCACCTTTAGCAGAAGCATAAGCCAATGCACCAAATCCACCACCATCTCTAGCAGCTTGGCTACTGAAATTGATAATCGCACCACCATTGGTCATATGTGGCACTACTTCTTTGGTAACTAAAAATGCAGATTTCACATTTACATCCATTACTGCATCCCAGAACTGCTCGTCCATATCTGCTAGTAATTTTCTGGCAATTAAGCCGCCTGCTACATTTACTAAAATATCAATGGTTTCGCCATAGGCTTCTACACATGAATGCACCACTTTGGCAACATCCGAAGCGATGGTCATATCACCTTTTGCAATTATTGCCTGACCACCATTGTTCCTAATTTTTTCTAAAGTGTCGAGTGCTTTTTGTTCGTCGTTTAAATAGTTGATACATACTTTGGCTCCTGCTGATGCCAACTTTAAGGATACTTGTTCTCCAATGTCTCTTGAGCCTCCAGTAACAATGGCAACTTTATTGTTTAATACTTGCATAAATGGCTTTTTAGCTAATCGAAGACTAATATTAGCGCCATTTGTCTGGAATCAATTTTTAGAAAAGATATATTTTTTCTATTTATTTAACATAATTATTAAAATTTTACTAATATATTAATCATTTTATTAGAATATTATCGATAAGAAAGACCGATAACCTTACCGGCAACGAAACCGGTAAATTCCCGGAAAAAATGCTAAACTGCACTTATTTTTAAGGAGTCAATGGAAAAACAAACTACCATCAAAGACATTGCACGGGCACTCAATATTTCTACTTCTACTGTAAGTAGGGCATTGAGAGACGCAACAGATGTAAAACCCGAAACCAAAAAAGCCGTAAAGGCTTTGGCCGAACAATTGGATTACCAACCCAATAAATTGGCATTGAGCTTACTCAATAGACAAACCAATAGCATTGGAGTAATTATTCCCAATCTCGATTATGTTTTGGCTACCATGGTAAAAGGTATTGATGAAGTAGCTTTAGAAGCTGGATATACAGTAATGGTTTGCCAAAGTGATGAGAGTTTTGGCAGAGAGATTGTTAACACCAATAGATTATTGGAAAGTTTAGTGGATGGATTTATTGTTTCTGTTTCTAGTGAAACAAAAGTGTATGAGCACATTAAAAAAATACAGAACAAAAAAATTCCGTTGGTATTATTCGATAGGGTAATCAATCATATGCAAGCTCCAAAAATAAGATTAGACAATGTAGATGGAGGTATACAAGCAACTCAACATTTGATTGATCAGGGGTATAAAAAAATTGCCATTCTTGCCGGCCCTGAAAATTTGAATATCAGTAACAAAAGAATGGAAGGATACTTACAAACATTAAAAGCCAATAATATAAAATTTGATAAGCATTTAGCCATTCATTGTGATTTTAATCAACAATATGCTTATGAAGCAACCAAAGAGTTGATTGCCATGAAACATAGACCAGATGCAATTTTCACCATAAGTGATAGAATGGCTATTGGAGCTATGTTAGCCATCAAAGAAAAAGGTTTGCAAATGCCTAAAGACATCGGTTTGGTTGGTTTTAATAATGAGCCAATCGCCAGCTTAGTAACACCTTCTATATCGAGTGTAGAAATGTATGCTTTTGAAATTGGAAAAGCGACTGCTAAATTATTTATTGAAATGCTGCACAGCGAAGAAGATATGTCCGAAAGAGAAATAGTCATAAAACCTAAATTAGTAGTAAGAGAATCTTCATTAAGAACAACAATTGCAAAATAATATGAAAAAGTATTTTATTTTAACCTTACTGCTATTCAGTTTTTTTAAAAATGCTCACGCATCTACTTTCAAAGTAAAAAATGAAACAGAATTGCAATCTGCTAATAGCAAAGCAGCTCCTGGTGATATTATTGAATTACAAAATGGAGAATGGAATAATATCAACCTTCATTTTACGTGCAATGGAAATTCCGAAAAGCCTATCATCATCAAAGCAGCAACAAGAGGCAGTGTGATAATTAATGGAAAAAGTAGTTTACAAATTGGGGGCGATTGGTTAATTATTGATGGCTTGCTTTTTAAAAATGGGTATAATCCATCTGGCAATGTATGGGAATTTAAAGTTGGTAAAAAAGTTGCGAATAACAGTAGAATTACCAATTGCGTAATTCAATCATTTAATAATCCCAATAGAATGAAAGACAATTATTGGGTGGCTTTATATGGAAAAAACAATCGAATTGATCATAATAATTTTATCAACAAAACCAATTTAGGTGTATTAATGGCTGTTATTTTAGAAGATGACAGAAGTAGATTAAACAACCATAGCATTGATAGTAATTATTTTGGAATCAGAAAACCACTTGGCAGTAATGCAGGAGAGATCATACGAGTAGGCGTTTCAGAACACTGCACTTATTATTCAAATACAAAGATTGTAAATAATCTATTTGAAAAGTGTGATGGGGAAACTGAAATCATTTCAATCAAATCTTGCGGCAATTTAGTAAGAAACAATGTATTCAAAGAATGCCAGGGTGCGGTTGTTTTGCGCCATGGAAACAACAACACCATTGAATCCAATTTATTTTTGGGAAATGGCAAAGAAGGTACAGGAGGCGTAAGAGTAATCAACGAAGGCAATTGGATTGTAAATAATTATTTTTCTCATTGTGTTGGAGAAGGCTTTAGATCTCCACTAGCCGTAATGAATGGCGTATTCAATTCTCCGCCCAATCGCTATTTACCAGTTAGAGATGCAGTAATTGCAAACAATACATTTTCCAATTGCACTCCATTCAGCGTTTGCGAAGGAAGTGATGCTGAAAGATCAGTTGCTCCTAAAAATGTTTTTATTCAAAACAATTTATTCTATTCAGATAAACAACAGGTAGCATTTCAATATTATGATAAAATAGACAGCATTTATTTTAGCAGCAATATCATGAATAATAAGATAAGCAAAACCATACCAAATGGTTTTGACCAAAAAGCAATTTCAGTTGCTAAGGTATTTGATAATCCTTTTCCTTTCTATACTACAAGCGAATCGAAAATCATGCTGCCTGATTCAATCATGCAACAGGCTTCACAAAGATTGCAATCAGGTTTATCAGATCGCATCGGTAGTTCAAATGCATCCTATTTTATTGCATTGGAAAAACAATCACAACAATTGGGCATTCGATGGAATCTACCACAAGAAATTAAAACACTAGAAGCGAAATTGCCCATCTCTTGCAAAGATGCCAATGAAGTATACGCAGCTATAACTTCTAAAGGAAAGTCAGTAGAAATCATTTTGACCGGTAATGAATATAGATTTGATCGTCCACTATCCATTACTCAAAACGCATACTTCAGCTCTAACAAACAATTAATTCGATTTTCTTCCAACCAAATAAATTCATTATTTATAATTGGCGCTAATGCGCAATTACATTTAACTAATATCAATATCGATGCCAATCAATTAAAGACCAATCAGTTTATTGAAGCAGACAGTTCTGGGTCTACCATACATTTCTCTATCAATATCAACAACTGTCAATTCAACAATTACAAAGGAGCAAGTTTCTTAACCACATTCAGGTCGGCCTATGCCGATTTGATTGCTATCAACAATACTCAATTTAATCTATGTGGAAACCTTTTTACATTAACTGATGAATTAGAAAAAAAGGGATACTACAATGTAGAAAAAATGATTATTAGTGGTTGTTCATTCAGCAATAATTCAGGTTTAATCTTAGGTTTGTATAGAACAGGAAGCGATGAAAGCACCATGGGGCCGAAGCTGATTTTTACTAAAAACAATATCCAAAACTGTAATAACAATCAAGCTTTGATTCATTTAGTTGGTGTTCAACATTCTATTGTAACTGATAATCAATTTAGCCATTCCAATACGAATAATATAGCTTTACAGTACGATGATACTGTTAGGGCCAAACATGATCAGAAAAATAATAGCTTGGTCAATACCGGCACAATTAAAGAAAACAAATTTGTAAACAATCTTAAATAAAGCAACATGAAAATCATCCACCAAACACATCCCGAAGACTTTGTAAAATACAATACCCAGCAAATAAGGGAACGTTTTTTATTAGATAAGTTAGTAGTACCTAATACGATCAATTGTGTGTACACCCATTACGACAGAATGATTATAGGTGCTGCAACTCCAGCAATAGCAGCACTAACCCTAGGTACATATGATGCTTTGAAATCTGACAATTTCTTGGATAGAAGAGAAATGGGCATTGTAAATATTGGATCAGCTGGTTCAATAACTGTAGATGGAGAAAAATATGATTTGGATAAATTGGATTGTTTATATGTTGGGAAAGGGAAAAAAGAAATTGTATTTTCTGGATCAGATGCAGGAGAAATTCCCGCTAAATTCATTTTCTTTTCCTGCCCTGCCCATGCCGAATATCCTGTACAATTAATGAAGGCATCTGCCGCAACTCCTGCCGAAATGGGATCAGCTGAAACAGCCAATCACAGAACCATCAACAAATACATTCATTTAGATGGTCTAAAGAGCTGTCAATTGGTATTGGGAGTAACCAATTTTAAACAAGGAAGTATCTGGAATACCATGCCTCCACATTTACATGATAGAAGAATGGAAGCTTATTTCTATTTTGATTTACCAGAAACCCAAAGAGTGATTCATTTTATGGGAGAGCCCCATGAAACAAGACATTTATTCTTAAACAACGAAGAAGGAATTGTTTCTCCATCATGGAGTATACACAGTGGTGTAGCTACTGCAGCTTATTCATTTATCTGGGCAATGGCAGGAGAAAACATGTCGTTTACAGATATGGATCCTGTAAATATCAAATCATTATTATAAATTCAAATTCATGTTAAATTTTAGAGTAGATAATAAAATTGCCTTAGTAACAGGTTGTAGCAGAGGCATTGGAATGGCTATAGCAATAGAACTAGCCAATAGTGGTGCAGATATAATTGGTGTAAGTAATAGCTTACCTGCTACTGGAAGCGAAGTAGAGAAAGCAGTATTAGCTGCCGGTAAAAAATTCTACGCTTATGAGGCCGATTTTTCTAACAGAGACTCTTTGTATGCTTTTTTAAACAAAGTAAAAAAAGACCATCCGCGAATTGATATATTAATCAATAATGCTGGCCATATCATGCGCAAACCTGTTGCAGAACATCCCGATGAATATTGGGATACCATTATCAATATTAATTTAAATGCACAGTTTATCATTACGCGTGAAATTGGTCAATTAATGTTGGCTCAAAAAGCAGGAAAAATTGTATTCACCTGTTCTCTATTGAGTTTTCAAGGTGGCATCAACGTGCCCGGCTATGCAGCTAGTAAAGGCGCTGTTGCCTCTTTGTTAAAATCATTTGCCAATGAATGGGCACAGCATGGTATTACAGTGAATGGTGTAGCACCAGGTTATATTGAAACAGATAATACCACACAATTAAGAGCTGATCCAGACAGAAGTGCAGCTATTCTTGCAAGAATTCCAGCCAACAGATGGGGCACAACAGATGATTTAACTGGTGCATTTGTTTTCTTATCTTCACCTGCATCCAATTATGTAAATGGAACCATTCTTACTGTTGATGGAGGATGGATGGGAAGGTAAAAAAATGAACAATAACAATTCATTAGACGCAACCTATTGGTCTGGCAGGTACGAAGCAAATACAGCTCAATGGGATTTAGGCCAAGTGTCTTCTCCAATTAAAAATTATATCGATCAATTAACCGATAAAAATTGCCGCATCTTAATACCGGGATGCGGCAATGCCTATGAAGCAGCTTATTTATTAGAAAAAGGATTTACCGATATCAGCTTAATTGATATAGCCCCAAACTTGGTTGATACTTTAAAGAAGAGATATGCCAACAACACTTCTATTAAAATTATACTTGGTGATTTTTTTGAATTAAATCAACCTTTTGATTTAATTATAGAACAAACTTTTTTTTGCGCACTGCCTCCAACCCTTAGGCCTGCTTATGTTGATAAAATGAAATCGCTTTTATCACCTAATGGAAAATTAGTTGGTTTACTTTTTGATCGAAATTTTGAAGGGGGCCCTCCGTTTGGCGGGAGTAAAACAGCGTACATCCATTTATTTGAATCTGATTTCAAATTGCATACCCTTGAGCCTTGTTACAATTCGTTTATAAAACGCCAAGATTCAGAGCTATTTATAATTTTTATCAGGAAATAAGCAATAGAGGAATACCTAAAACTAGCCTTGTTTGTTCATCCCAATTTAAGTAATTGTTATTTTGCTGCGGCAGCCACATAAGTTGCTGGGCTCTTCATGAATTCATCTTTACATTCTTTAGAACAGAATCCATAAACTTTTTTATTGAAATGAGCAGTATCAGAAACGCCAGCTGTGATAGGCATTCCACAAATTAAATCTTTCTTAGAATCGAAAGACATATTTTTAAATCCTTCATCCACTTTTGTGACAGCTGAATCAACCATTGCACTTGTCTTTTCTGCAACTGGCTCTTTTTTTGCATTTTCACTGCAAGACAATACCCCAATAATCAATACTACCAAAAGAAGATGATTCTTATTCATACAATATTTATTAGAAATAAAGGTACAAATACCATTTAATTAAACTGCATATTGTTTAATTAAATTTACCAAAGTAGATTTAGACACTACCCCACTTTGCCTCCATAAAGGTTTTCCATTTTTAAACAATATTAAAGTTGGTACGCCCTGAATTTGATATCCAGCTGCAGTTCCAGGATTTTTATCAACATCAATCTTAATAATACTTGCCTGGTCACCAATAGTTGATTTTACTTCTTTTAGAATAGGAGCCATTGTTTTACAAGGCCCACACCATTCAGCAAAAAAGTCCACCAATACGGGTTTATCGGATTGAATGATTTCATTAAAAGTCATAACAACAATTTTTATTCTTTAATCCTTCTTGCTTCATTTTTAAACAGACTCAGCAACAATGAACCCATTAAAGCACCATAAAGGGTGCTATTGAATGGTTTAGAAGTAATAGCGCAGGTTCCAGAACTGCATCCAACAAATTTCCAATAAAGAAACCCACCAATGGCTCCTAATAACGCGCCAATCAAATAGAGTTTATTTTCACTAATCCAGTTCTTCATAAGTAATTGCTTTACTTGAATCAATTTCCTTTTTTATTGGAGTATAGCATGCGCCAGTTCCGCAACAGCCTTGATTAAACAAAGCCATACAAGCAAAGAATATACCAGCGATTCCAAAAACCCATTCTTTATTCATAACTGCTTGAACAATAATGATAATTCCAATAAGCAATCTTAATGCTCTAATAAAACTCCAATTATGCAATAGGGCATACTTCATTAAATAGGATTTAAATTCAAAGTTAGCATAGATTAAGCGCTAACTTTGTAACAAATGTTACAGAAATTAAACCTGCTTAATCATTCTAGATGAACCTCGATCAACTTAGCTCTTTTTTGGAAACTGCATTGATTCAAGAAATACAAGAATTTGGCATTTTACAAACTTTTAGTGAAGGCGAACTCATCATGGATTATGGAAAATACATCCGTATGATGCCCATTGTGTTGAAGGGAACTGTAAAAGTACTCCGTCTAGATGAAAATAACAATGAAATTCTTTTATACTATTTATCGAGTAGTGAAAGCTGCTCAATGGCATATAGCTGTTGTGTAGAAGCGAAAAAAAGCGAAGTAAAAGCTATCGCTGAAGATGATGTTGAATTAATTGGCATACCACATACCAAGTTAGACGAATGGCTTTGTAAATACCCAAGTTGGAAAAACTACGTAATGAGAAGTTTTAATGAAAGATTTATTGAATTACTCAAATCCATTGAAAGCATTGCTTTTCATAAACTAGACGAGCGCTTAATTGCTTATTTAAAAGAAAAAAAACGACTCAGTGGATCCAGTGTAATAAAAGCTTCCCACAATACAATTGCGGATGAGTTGGCTACCTCCAGAGTAGTGATATCTCGATTATTGAAACAGTTGGAAAACAATAAAAAAATCATTCTTTACAGAAATGAAATCAAACTCATGCCAGATTTTGAACTGCCTTTTGAAAAATAAATAGTGCTTCTGTTTTACCAAAAAATTGTATAAAGTGCTGTAATAATTCCACCTACAATTATGGCTCCTGCTAAAAACCCTGGATGCAACTTAAACATAGAGGAATCAATTTCAAGCCCTTTTGATATTTTGCCTTTTTTGTAATTAATCATACTAATTACATACAACAGTTACTTTTACCGAGGAAGTTCCTAAATCTATCCCTAATAATAACATGGTACATCCATTCTTTAGATTTAGAAATCCAAGTTTAGCTAATTTGTCAGTGTAAGTTACGAAGCATTTTGAAATTGGAAAAACCAATTTAAGCTAGCATATGTACTAAAATGCCCCAACAATCTTTAGATTTAGCAGAACCATTTTAAGCTAGCACAGGAAGTAATATTCACTAACAATCTTTCGGTAGGCGATTGTTAGTGAATAATCAAATAGTTGTGCCTTCATCACTCCCAGATCTCATCCTTTCCTTGAATCCATAATTTAACCGATTCAGTGGTAACAGATTTAGGTCTTTCTAGAGGGAATCCTAAAGCTCTATCCCAACATAAACTTGACAATACTCCAAGAGCTCTACTTACTGCAAATAATACGGTATAGAATTCATATTCTACAAAACCATAGTGTACTAACAAAGCGCCACTATGTGCATCAACATTCGGCCAAGGGTTTTTAATTTTTCCCAATGACTGTAAAATTGGTGGAACAGTTTCATAAATTTTCCAAACAGTATTCACTAATTTATCATCGGCCATATGCTTTTTACCAAATTCCATTTGCGCTTCAAAACGAGGATCTGTTTTGCGCAATACCGCATGACCATATCCTGGTACTACTTTACCAGCAGTAAGTGTATCTTGAACATATTGAGCTATTTGTTCTTTAGAGGGATCATCCGTCCCCAATTTCTCTTGCATTTCGTAGATCCATTTGATCACTTCTTGATTGGCCAATCCATGTAATGGTCCGGCCAATCCGTTCATTCCTGCAGCATAACTTAAAAATGGATCACTTAATGCTGAGCCAACTAAATGCGTTGTATGTGCAGACACATTTCCTCCTTCATGGTCTGCATGAATAGTCATGTATAAACGCATTAATTCTTTAAAACTCTCATCTTCATAACCCATCATATGGGCGAAATTACCAGCCCAATCCAATAATCCATTCGGTTGAATATGTTCGTTGTTCTTATATTTTCTTCTATAGATATATGCAGCAATTCGGGGCAATCTTGCAATCAAATCCATTGAATCATCATAAACAGGACCCCAATAATCTTTCTTATTAATGCCTTTTGAATATTCTTTAGCAAAATTACTTTCTGTTTGTAAAGCCATCACTCCAACCACAAACATGGTCATGGGATGCGTATTCAATGGAAGGGCATCAATGGTTGCAAATACATGATTGGGAACATGGCTTCTTCTTTGCCAAACACTGGTAATATGGTTGGCATCGTCTTCTGTTGGCAACTCACCTACCAACATGAGGTAAAATAAAGCTTCTGGTAAAGGCTCACCACCTTTGATAGCTGATGGTAATTTTTGTTGCAACTCAGGAATGGTATATCCGCGAAAACGTATACCTTCTTGGGCATCAAGCAAACTGGTTTCAGTAACCAAACCGGTGATACCCCTCATGCCTTGATAAACTTGCGCTAAGGTTACTTCACCTATTTTTTTATTACCATGCTCTTTTATGATTTCTTTTATCTCAATATTAGCAGCATCAGCTTTTGCTTTAAAAGTGTCTTTAATGATTCCCATGGCTTAAAATATTTTGCTTTGATGATTCCTTTGGATTGATCGTTTTCGTTAGTTGGTCAAAGGTAATTGAACTTGGTTCTATAACAAAATTGATGCCAGTCAAGTTCTAAATTTAAAAAAAATTATTTTGGCGCCTTCCGATATAGGTAAATAACAACCAAAACAAAGATTAAATTAGGAATCCAGGCTGCAATCAATGGGGGTAAATTGCCTTTGGTAGAAAAAATCGTAGAAAATCGGTCTGTTATGATGAATAATGCAGCCATTACAAATCCTAATGCCAAATGCACTCCACTTCCCCCTCTTATTTTTCTGCCTGCAACAATTGCTCCAATAAGGGTAAGCAAGAACACTGTAATGCAAGTCGCATCTCTTCTATATCGTTCTACTTTTAATCCATTGAGGCCTTCCGAGCCCCTTAATTCTTCCAATTGAATAAAACGATCCAATTCAGGGGAGGTTAATTTGTCTTTTGTATACTTATCTCTACTTAAATCTACAGGTTTAAATGTATACGTCATTAAACGAAAAACTTCTTGAGTCAGTTCTTCTTTCATTGGATATAACTTCCTCGAAAATATCGACTCTACTTTCCACTTTTTGTTAGCAGTATCCCAGCTAACATAATCAGCTCTTAAATACTCAGTTACTTTGTTGTTTTTGATTGTATATAAAAAAAGTGGCCCGCCTCTTTTTGTAGATGTATCGTAAGCATAAATACCAGCATAGGTAAATGAATCTATCCTTAAATAAATATTATCAGCTTTTCCAAGAAGGGCCGAATAACTAGAGTTTGCATCAATGTATTTTGCCTCGAAACTACCCCTTATTTGATTGGCTTTAGGAACTACATACTGGTTAGCAAACCATAACATCAACGACAAAATGATTCCACCGATCCAATACGGCCTTAACCAACGAGCATAACTTGTTCCACTTGCAAGAATGGCCACTATTTCGCTATTGCCCGCCATTTTTGAAGTGAAAAATATGACTGCTATAAATACAAACAAAGGAAAGAGCAATGCAACTATATGTGGGATGAAACCGAAATAATATTGCGTGATAATTTTTCGAACTCCCAATTGAGATTTTACAAAATCATCTGTTTTTTCACTTACATCTACTACAATAGCAATCATCGCAAATAAGCATATTGCAAAGAAGAAAGTTGTTAGGAATTTGCGGAGTATATACCAATCCAGTTTTTTCATGGCTGGCACAAAGATGCATAAAAAAATAGATCCATGGAAAAGGATCTATTTTTTAACAACTATTGTAAAAACACATTGAAATGAGGATACCGGAGGATTTCCCAGGTTAAGTGCTGATTTATTGCGGAATCCACTTATAAACGTCGCTTTAGAATATCAATCATCTGATGCTTCCAACCAACAAAATTGCCTTCTAAAATATTATTTCTAGCTTCTTTAACCAACCATAAATAAAAAGACAGGTTTTGTATACTGGCCAATTGTAAACCCAATATTTCTCCTGAAACAAAAAGATGACGCATATACGCTTTGGTATAATACTGACTCATTTCAGCAGGCAAACCCGGATCTATACAAGAAAAATCTGTTGCCCATTTTTTATTGCGAATGTTAATGACTCCTTGAGTAGTAAACAACATACCATTTCTTCCGTTTCGAGTTGGCATTACACAATCAAACATATCTATTCCTAAATCAATGCATTCCAATAAATCCCAGGGAGTTCCAACCCCCATTAAATACCTTGGCTTATTTGATGGTAATTTTTCTGCACACAACGCAGCGAATTCATACATCATTTCAGGTGGCTCACCAACACTCAAGCCTCCTATCGCATTGCCCGTTGCATCCTTAGAAGCAACAAACTCACAAGATGCGGTTCTTAAATCTTTATATGTACTTCCTTGAACAATTGGGAATAAATTTTGTGTGTACCCATATTTATCAGGCGTTTCAGCTAGTCGGGTAAAACATCGATCCAGCCATCGATGAGTTAGATGCATACTTTTTTGGGCATATTGATAATCACTGGGATAAGGTGGGCATTCATCAAATGCCATGATGATATCTGCCCCAATACTTCTTTGTATATCCATCACCGATTCAGGTGAAAACAAATGTTTGCTTCCATCAATATGCGATTGAAAAACCACTCCCTCTTCCTTAATTTTTCTATTGGCAGCCAAAGAAAATACTTGATACCCGCCACTATCAGTTAAGATGGGCCTATCCCATCCCATGAAGCGATGCAATCCACCAGCGGCTTCCACAACTTCAGTTCCTGGCCGTAAATACAAATGATAGGTATTGCCTAAAATAATTTGGGCTTGAATATCCAATTTCAATTGCTGCTGAGTTACTGCTTTTACAGATCCAACAGTACCAACGGGCATAAAAATGGGTGTTTCTATAACTCCATGATCTGTAGTAATTCTTCCAGCCCTTGCTGAAGAATTAGTACTTGTTTTTTCCAATGAAAATTGAAGTGCAGCCATTTGGCAAAAATAAGGGTAGTTATTGGATCATACTCATGCTTCTTGCGTTGCATGAAAAACCTTATTTTTGTACCATGATCATACCCTCTATTGTCTGGACTATTTGTTTTGGACTATTCTGCGCAATCATTGTTATACAAGTGTTCTATTATGGCTATTTTTTTCTTCGATTGGCCAATTTCAAACCATCATTAAAGGCAAATACAGTTGAACATCCAGTGTCTGTTGTTATATGTGCTAGAGATGAGGCTCATAATTTAGTTAAGAATCTGCCAGGTGTATTGGTGCAGAATTATAAAACTACCCATGAAGTAGTTTTGGTAAACGACAATTCTTCTGATGAAAGTAAATATGTGATTGACGAGTTCAAGCGTTCTTTTAAGAATTTAAACATGGTGGAATTAACACAGGAAGCCATCATGATTACAGGCAAAAAATTTCCACTTTCTATGGGCATTAAAAGTGCCAAATACGAAATCGTATTGTTAACAGATGCAGATTGTGTTCCAGCATCTGAACATTGGATTCAAAAAATGCAAGACACATATACCGATGATGTCGAAATTGTTCTTGGATATGGAGCATACCACAAACAGCCTGGCTTACTCAATAAATTGATTCGCTTCGAAACTTTTCATACTGCTATACAATACCTTTCTTATGCAATAGCAGGAACTCCTTATATGGGGGTAGGCAGAAACTTGAGCTATAAAAAAAATGTATTTTTAAGAAACAAAGGGTTTTCATCCATCAATCAGATACCCAGTGGCGACGATGATTTATTCATCAATCAGGTTGCCAATTCAAGCAATACAGCCATTTCAATCGACCCTGATACATTCACTTTAAGTGATTCTAAGAAAACCTGGAGTGAATGGCTATCACAAAAATACCGCCATTATACCACCAGTAAATATTACCAACCAAAACATAAAATTCTCTTAGGTCTTTATTCATTGAGCTTGTTTTTATTGTACCCTTTATTAGCAATTAGCTTGATTTTTTTTAATTGGCAGATTGCTCTTGCAATTTTCGGAGTTCGATTTATTTTACAAGCTTTTGTTTATTTTAAAACCATGAAAAAACTGAATGAATCAGACTTGTTTCCTTGGTTTTTATTATTGGATATTTGGATGTTCTTTTATTTCATTTTCACAGCACCTGCCATATGGAAAGCACCCCGCAAAAACTGGGATTAATTACCCAGTACTTCAGCGACTTTAGCAAAACGCAATTAAACCAATTGGGCTTATTGGAAGAATTGTATAAAGAATGGAATACAAAAATCAATGTTGTTTCTAGAAAGGATATAGACAGCATTTATTTACACCATGTATTACATTCATTAAGCATTGCCGCAATTGTTGAATTTATTCCGGGTTCTAATATCATCGATATTGGCTGTGGCGGTGGATTCCCTGGCGTCCCTTTGGCAATTTTTTTTCCAGAAGTAAAGTTTCATTTGGTTGATAGCATTGCTAAAAAATTAAAAGTAGTTGAGGCAGTTTGCGAAGGAGCAGGTATCAAAAACATTACTACGCAACATACCAGAGCAGAGGAAATAAAAAACAGAAAATTCGATTTTGCAGTATCGCGAGCTGTAGCGCCTCTAAAGGATTTATTACAATGGAGCATGCCTTTGTTAAAAAAGCAACCTGGCGCTGCTTCCGGGCCCGACTTTATTAGGAACGGATTGATCTGTTTAAAAGGGGGAGATTTAGCCCAGGAAATATTTGAGAGTGGAGCAAGACCCAAAATGATGCCCATTTCTAAAATATTTCCTGAACCTTATTTCGAAGAAAAATTCATTATTCATGTTGCCAAATAATTAACAACGAATTTTTTATTAATCGGGTATTACCAACTTATTATTCGTACGATTGATATCTGCTAAGCGCATACTCGGATCAATCTCAATTTGTTTAATATCTTTAATTGAACGAGAAGTAATAACATTATAATCTGGATGTGTCCATCGCCATGCTGGCTGTAGAGTTCTTGAAATAGCATTCTCCGCTGGCTTTTGGCCATACATTAGGTCTAAAGGAATTACATGTAATTCCTGAGTACCATCTTTAAATGTAATCAACACATCAATTGGCATGGGCATTTTGCCTAAACGCTTTATCGTGATTGCTGTTTTATTGTTCACAACGGCAATATCACCTACCCCATAATCAATTGTTTTAGTGCTATAGATCCAATATTCTTTGTACCAATCCAACTCCATCCCACTGATTTTTTCTGCTACTCTAATAAAATCGTTTGGATTAGGATGTTTAAATTTCCAAGTGTTATAATAGGCTAATAAAATTTTATCTCTAACTGTATCTCCTACTATATAACCCAATTGCTCCATAAAAACTGCCCCCTTACTGTATGCTGTAGCGGTAGAAGCAAAGTTGGTATTAAAATGATCGGCATGGGTACTTGCAGGTTCCTCCAACCCACTCTTTGCCAGATTAAAATAGGATCTATAGGAACCATCATAAAAAAATCCTGTTCTCCCTTTCAAAGTAGCCTGAACACGATTTGTAGCATAATCTGTAAATCCTTCATCCATCCAAGCATACAAAGATTCGTTTGTACCCATCATCATTTGGTACCAACTATGCATCCATTCATGAATAGCCGTACCAATACTTGCAGACTTAAGTAAGGTTGCCATTGGATATTCCATACCTCCATCTCCACCTTGAATAAAAGTGTAGGTTTTATAAGGATATGCACCAAAAGTTTTTGCCATGATTGGGTAAGCCAATGCCACTGTATCCGCTAAACTTTGCCATTTATTTTCTAATGAGTCTACCGCTTTATATACTACACGAATCAATGGACCATTGGCTACAGTTCTTGTGATCATTTTATAATTTGGATCTGCAGCCCACATAAAATCATGTACATTATATGCTTGCCATTTCCAAGTTTTAGTAGTACTTGAAGTGGTTATCAATTTTGTTCCTAATGCTTCATAACCAAAACCAACTTCACTTGCATTTAACAAATCTCCACCAGCAGTTACCATATAATTTTTATCGATGGTAATATTTACATCAAAATCTCCCCATACGCCATAAAACTCCCTTGCTATATATGGATTGGCATTCCAACCCTGGTAATCGTATTCTACCATTTTAGGATACCATTGGCTCATACTGTATCTAATACCTTCTTGATTATCTCTACCACTTCTTCTAATTTGTAATGGAACCTGTGCTTCAAAAGCAACATCCATCAATACTTTTGTTTTAGGTAAAATAGGCTTTGCTAGAACCACTTCTAAAATGGTTTCATGTTCTTTCAATGTTTGAGCAACGCCATTGATCATTACAGATTGCACCCGTTGGTATCCAATTTCATTGGGTGCTAATTTGCTGATTCTATCTTTTACACGCGCATCCCAATCCAAACCATCTGATTGTCTTCTTGGGTTGGGTTCACTGATTTTTATTTTTCCCAATTCTCTACTACGCATATCCATACTGCTATTGGGTTGAAATGCATTCCAATACAAATGAAAGAATACCTTTTTTAAGGTATCTGTTGAATTGTTTGAGTATTCAATTTTTTCGGTACCTGCAAAACGATTGGTTAGAACATCCATTTTTACATTGATATTGTACTTTATTTTTTGTTGCCATCTTTCGGGCTGTGAAAAAACAATAATCGCCGTAACTAAAAAATACGCAACTAGACTGATTTTTTTCATATGGTTATAGTTGAATGATATAAATTTATTCTTTTCCTTGTATTACCAAAACAATCTCTCCTTTAACTGGTTTAGCTTTAAAATATGTTGCAACTTCTAATAAACTTCCTCTTTTGTTTTCTTCAAACATTTTGGTAAGCTCTCTACTTACCGAACAATATCTTTCAGGCCCAAAATATATGGTCAACTCTTCTAGGGTTTTAACCAAACGCATGGGGCTTTCATAAAAAATCATGGTCCGCTCTTCTTCGGCTAATTTTTTCAACAAAGTTTGTCTTCCTTTTTTTAATGGCAAAAAACCCTCAAATACAAATCGATTGGTAGGTATACCACTGTTTACCAATGCCGGAACAAATGCTACAGCGCCAGGCAAACATTCCACCTTGATGTTTTTTTGAACGCATTCCCTTACCAATAAAAAAGCAGGATCTGAAATTCCGGGGGTTCCAGCATCTGTAATCAAGGCCATCGTTTTTCCTGCCAATAACTGGTCAGTTAAATGGGCTACTATTTTATGCTCGTTGTGTTGATGGTAGGGAGTGAGTGGTTTTTCAATGGAATAATGATTCAACAATTTTGAAGAAGTTCGCGTATCCTCACATAAAATTAAATCTACTTGTTGCAATATTTCAATTGCACGCAAAGTGATGTCTTTTAAATTTCCGAGTGGTGTGGGAACTAAATACAACAATGGATTAAATTAATGCAATCTCAAAAAATTCCATTACTTGGTTGGCCAACAATTGCTTACTCGCGGTTTCAGCAATGGATTTAGCTTCCTCTGCTGATGCTGCTTCGATACTTAGTGTAATATGTCTTCCAACACGAACATCTTGTATAGATTGAAGGCCTAAATTTTGCAAACCACCTAAAACGGCCTTACCCTGAGGATCTAATAAGTCTTTTAAAGGCATTACGGTAACCTGAACTGTATATATCATGATTCAACTTGTTTGAAAAGCAAAGATAGAATTACATAAGCAAAAAATCCAATGGAAACAGCTAACCAACCAAAAAGGATTGAAGACAACCCAGAAATTAGCAAAACCAGGACGAAAGGAGCTGCTTTTTTTGCTGAAAAGTCTTTGAATTTTAAAGCCAGCATTGGCAAAGTAGAAGTCATTAAATAAGCTGTTCCAAAAATCAATGCATACCAAACCCATTTATTCAATAAAAACGCATTAATCCATTCGATTGAATTATACCAATATAAAATAGGGAATGAAGCAAATAAGATTCCAATAGCTGGAATGGGCACCCCTTTAAATCCAAATTGTTGATTGGTATCAATATTAAAACGTGCTAAACGAAATGCTCCTGCACAAGGAATTAGCAATGCGGGCAATAGCCAAATTAATGGAACATCTAATCCACCTGGATCTTGAGAAAAACTCAATCTTAGGAATTGAAATACAATCATTGCAGGTGCAACACCAAAACTTACTACATCAGCCAAAGAATCCAATTGTTTTCCCATTTCTGATGGCACTTTTAATAAGCGTGCAACAAATCCATCAAAGAAATCTACAATGGCTGCTCCAATAATAAACCACCCAGCCCACATCATTCTTTCAGGTATAGAAACCAAATTTTCGCCATCTGAATTTACGGTGAGTGTAAGACCAGGTTGTAAAATATAAATGATAGCAATACATCCAAGAAATAAATTGCTTAGCGTAAATAAATTGGGAATCTGTTGCTTCATTATTTTTTCTTTTTCATCAAGGTTTCAATCTCTTCTACTGTTATTGGAATGTTTTTCATTAAGTCGATACTTCCCGACTTAGTAATCCAAAAATTATTTTCAATCCTAATACCCATTTGTTCTTCTTCAATATAAATCCCCGGTTCAATGGTAAACAACATGCCTGCCTGAATAGGCGCAGTTCTTGTACCTAAATCATGTACATCAATTCCTAAATGATGTGAAATACCGTGGTACAAATATTTTCTATAGGCTCTATTTGCTGGGTCTTCATTTTTGATATCGGGTTTATTCAATAAACCGATTTTTACAAATTGCTTGGTTGCTTCATCGCCTACTTTTTCGGTATAATCAACTACAGAAATACCTGGTTTTAAAATGGACTTGGCATAGTTGTGCAAATGCAAACATGCATTGTACACTTGTTTTTGTCGAGCAGAAAACTTACCATTCACGGGTATTGTTCTAGTCAAATCGGCATTATATCCACCATATTCTGCACCAAAGTCCATTAGAATTAAATCACCCGATTTACAAACTGCATTATTGGATACATAATGCAATGTTCGAGCATTATCGCCGCTGGCAATAATACTTCCATATGCCGGACCGGTTGCACGTTGGCTTAAAAAGCTATGCCAAATTTCTGCTTCTATTTCATATTCATTTACCCCCGGCTGAATAAATTTTAATAATTTTCTAAACGTGTTTTCAGTAATATCAATGGCTTTTTGAACAACCACTATCTCTTCTTTTGTTTTGATCGCACGAATTTCTTTCATGATTTTGGCAGCACGTTGAAATTGATGTAGTGGATAGCTCAATTTCATTTCATCTACAAAGCGATATTCACGTGTTCTTACATTCGATGCTTTTCGATCATTCTCATTGGTGTCTAAATAAATGGTATCTGCTAAATGAATCCAGCCTTGTAATAAAGCATCAATGCTATCCAACCAAACAATGGTAGAAATCCCTGAAATGGCTGTTGCTTCAGCTGCCCTGAGTCTTTTGCCATCCCATTTTTCTTTCAATGCATTTGGTCGCACTAATACCAGTACTTCACGGTACTTAGGATCTGGGCAATCAGGAAAAAGGATGACCATAGAATCTTCTTGTTCAATTCCTGATAACCAAAATAAATCGCTATTCTGTTTAAATGCATGCAGGGCATCGCCATTACTTGGCCATTCATCATTGCTCACAAAAACAGCAATGCTATTGGCCAACATTTTTTTCGAAAACCTTTTTCTATTATTGATGAAAATAGTTGGGTCTAAGGGTAAGTATTTCATGTGCTTGTTATGAATTCACAAGATACTAATTAGAATTAAGAATTATGAAATATGAAATAAGGATAATGAAATAAGAAATATGAATTATGAAATATACTTTTCAAATAACCCAATAAGCAATAACTAACTACTTAAAACCTAACCGTAGGGCATTTTACGGATTTTCCTGCTGAAGAAGAAAATAGGCCGTGTTTAACGATAGAAAGCTCATAGGCACCTCTTACTGAATTTCCTGAGTTTAGAGAAGAAGTTGAAGCATCATAGTTTACAGTAAATTTAATATCATTTACTTGGAAACCAACTACAGGAATGATGGCATCATTTTTTCGGTAATACAACCCAAGAATCAATTGTTTAGCCCCATCGCCGGTCAAATCTCTATTGGCATTCATTCCAAGAACAATTTCATTGGCGGATCCTCTAGTACTATAATAGATATTGGGGTTAATGATCCAAATGTCTTGCACTTTAATACTTGCATTGGCAAAAAAAGTATAGCGCATATCTATTCTACTATCTGTTACAGAAGCTTCAAAAAAACTTTCTCTTGGTCTATTAATGTGATTGATGCTTATACCCGCATTAAAATAAGCATTTTCTGAGGCAAACAAAGCATAATTCACGCCCATTGAAAGATCAAAATAAGCTGTTTGACTAAAGGCAAATGGTTCATTGGATGGAATGGTTGATTCAAAAAACTGCCCGTTCCATTGATTGTCGAATGTTAGTTTTGAAAAATCAATTCTTTTTGAAATCATGCCTGCAGAAAAACCTGCGCTTAGCAAACTCTTATAACCCAACATCTGGTGATAAGCCAATGATAAATTGGCATTGGTTGAAGATAGACTTCCTGCACCTGCAACATCTCTCATAATTCCTCCTCCAATTCCCATCCACCCATTTTCAAACCGATTGGCAAACAACTTGGAATCAGCCCAAATACCCATTGTTTTATAGGGGCTAGATGCAGAAGCCCATTGATTTCTATAATTACCGCCTATACGATAATCCATATCAGGATTAAAGCCAGTATTGGCAGGATTCACAAATAATGGATTATTGAAATACTGTGAAAAATTAAGCCCTTGTCCAAATGTTTCTGTAAATGAAACAAGTAGAAAGAAAATAAAAAATATCGATTTAAATATGTTCATTTGTTGAATTCAATTATCGCAATAAGGTTATATCGCCTTTCTTAAATGCTTTTGCTTTATCAGAAAATTCAATTTCCAACGTATAATTGTATACTTCTTGTGGCTGAATTTTTCCGTTGTATTTTCCATCCCATCCCTCATTAAGATTTGTTCCAAGGTAAACCAAAACACCCCAACGATTGTAAATTTTCCAAGTCATTTTTGCAACACCAAAACCTCTAACATATATTCTTTCGTTCACTCCATCTCCATTGGGTGAAAATGCGTTTGGTATATCAAATAGTGGGTTTACTTCTGCAACAATTGGCTCACAATACTTCACCAAACATCCAACGGTATTGATAGTTGATAAACAAACATTATAAGTGCCTGATGCGTTAAAGGAATACCTTATTGTTGTATCTCTTCTATTTGTACTAATAGCCTTACTATCACCAAAATCCCAATAATAAGATGCACCACCAGTAGATAAATTGGTAAATGTATAAATTTGATTAGCACCAGTTGTTCTTGGTGTATAATCGAATAATGAAGTAGGATTAGGGCTTACTAATATTGATTTTGTAAAAGATTTTGTTTTAACTACATCACAAGTATTGTTATCGGTAACATCAACAGTTACAGCATAAACACCTGGAGCAGCATAGATATGCGATGGATCTGCTATTGTACTTGTTGGCGTACCGTCACCAAAATTCCAAACAAAACTTGCACCCCCAACACCTGTATAAGTGAACTTTGTTGCTGTTCCAATACATGCAGTATCTGCAATAAAGTTGGGTGCAAAAGAATTAGAAACCCTAACTGTTTGCTCTATATAATCATCCTCATTACAAAACAATGGGTCCTTTAAAGTTAATCGAACAATATAAGTGCCATCTGAAGGAAAGGTATGCGTTCGCGGGCCATCATTTGAATTCACAACTGGTGATCCATCACCAAAGTTCCATTGAAAAGAATTGGCATTAAATGTTTTTCCTGGAGGTGCTGTAGCTAAATTGGTAAACTGATAAGTTCGATTTGCACAAGGAGGCACCACTGCATAAGCAAAATTTAAATTGGTAACAGCATCACTTCTAACACTTATATTCATGTAAGAAGTATCTCTTTCATTGCAAGAATTCAAATCTTCTGCTATCAATCTTACACGATAAATCCCAACCACATTATACGTAAAACTTGCTTTTGGTATGGTAGTAGTTAAATCATTGGTTCCGTCTCCATTAAAATCCCAATAATAGGTTTTAGCAGCTGCAACTGTATCAATAAAGTCTACAGTTAACGGAACACAACCAGTTGAATCTCTTAATCTTCCTCCAATAGATGATTGCACTCCCGCAGAAACACCAGCTGAATAAAATGCCAATTTAACAGCTAACAGATTACAAGAATTATTTCCACGGTTGGGCGACCATGAACCTGGTGTACCTACAATTGAAGTTCTTGGATTAGTTCCCCTTCCACCACCACAAGAACAAATGGATTGATAAATAGTACCATTCGGATCAAAGCGAGATGTTCCACCATCAACATGATCTGCAAAGCCAGCATCTTGACCAAAAAATGTAGCATAAATTAAACTATCCGCATTTTTACTCAAAATGAAAAAATAAAAATCTGCACCATCAGATACTTTTTTATACGCATCGGATGAAACCAGCATACCATCTAAAGAACCTGTTGTATAATCTGTTCCAATATTACTACCACCCCATCCAGAGACATACATATTCTGACATCTGTCTACTAAAAATGCAGTAATGGACAAACTAGGTATTGACGCTGTAGGGCTTCCAAAATTGGTGAAGAAAACAAAGGATGAAAAATCGGGAGTTAATTTGGCAATAAATTGCTTGCCATTGGATTGCCCTGGATTTTTTGTATTAAAAGGAGAATTGATTACTGGAAATGAGCCTGAAGAAGTACCAGTGATATAGGGGAAACCCAATTTATCAAATTGAATTCCAAACAAAATATCTTCTGCACTAGTACCTATATAAGTAGATTTATTGATGGTTGATCCATCGCTTTTAATACTAGCAATAAAACCATCTGCTTTACCTTGATTGGTTGCAAACAAAGAACCCGTTTTATCGCCCGGGAAATCAGTACTTAAAGTTGCCCCTGCAACATAAATATCCCCATTTAATGGATTATTACTTAATACAAAAGCAGCGTCATCATTGTTTCCGCCTAAAAAAGAACTAAAAATAACATTGTCTACATTGGCATCTATTTTTAACAATACTCCATCTTGGTATCTTCCACCTGCAACGCGAGCTCCTGCAGTTGTTTGAAAAGCCCCTGGAGTTGTTCTAAAATTAGTAGATTGGGTTACAGATGCAACTAGAATATTGTTGTTGTTATCCGTGATTACTTCACTTCTAGAATCGTCTCCATAATTTCTTCGAATAGATGTTGTACCAGTATTTTGTGGATAATTGGGATCTATATTCACGCCATCGTTTGCAGAACCACCAATCACCATCGAACCAACCAATGCAGATCCATTTACATTTAATTTAGTAACAACAATATCAAATCCTCCACCAGATCCAAAAAGTTTTGTTACCCCCCTGGTTGGATAATCGGTTGAAGAAGTTCTACCTGCAATAATTAAATTTCCATTTCTATCAACCACCAAACTATGTGGCTGATCATCTCCATTTCCGCCGATATAGGTTGCATAAATTCGATTAATGCCCAAAGGATCAAACTTCATAATCCCCATATCAATTTTTAAAGACCCACCCGGTTTAAAGTTACCTTGAAATGCGCCATTTGAAGCAGGAAACCCATCCCCAAAAACCACACCACCTGCATAAAAATTTCCAGCTCCATCATAAGTAGCAGTAAAGCCCCAATTATCAGCTGTACTTCCAGTGTAACTAATAAAAATAACACTTGGATCTATAACCAGTGTTGAAGATTTATCGTAAGCGCTGTTTAATTTGAATTGAACAAAATTGCCCCTCACTTCATAACTGCATGCAACATCATTTCTTTGATCTTTGTTTAATGCATAAGTATATGGAGCCATTTCTTGAATGGTTCCAACAGATGTTTTAATTTGTAGTGATTCATCTTTTACTTTCAACCCATCTACCCCATCAAAATATAAAATTACTTTTGAAGGATCTCCTCCAGGGTGAACAATTACATCATATTTTAAAGTAGCATTAGAAGTATAAAACCGTATATCAATATTGGGATAAACATTTTTATAAGTGATTGCCTGATAGATTTTACAATTACTTGCCCATTTACTTGGATCATTCCCTAGTATATAATTATTGTAATTATTTTGAACTTTATCTGGAACAATAACAGGGTTTGGATTGGCATTTAAAAATTTAACCTCGTAAGTATGTGATCGTAGATTCAATTCTGCACCTACATCTCCATGAATAACAGACTTGTCTGATTCATTGCCATTTATTTTATCGGCATGCTTATCTCGCCCTTTTAATGAATGCAATGTTTCGGTTAATTGATCATAATCTTGCACATTGTATTGCATTACTCTATAGCCAGCATTTTTTAATACAATGGCCCCACCAGGCATTTCAGATTTAAATTTGATGGATGCATCCCACTGGCCTTTGTTCTCTACAAAGTTGAGGTAACTCTGTGCGAACAACCCCGCACTTAGCAACAATAAATAAGTAAAAACAATTCCTTTTTTTAACACAAGCTGTATTTTAATCTTTATGCTATTTTGCCCCAGCCATGCTTTGTTTTCTGCGATTGCATAAAATTACGCAATATTTGGTGCTGCTGATCTTCTAAAAATAAATCCTTTTCAACCAATATTTCTGCCTTCTCTTTAGCCAATTCCAACAAGGCCTTATCATTAACAATACTGGCTAACTTAAAATTCAATGCCCCGCTCTGCCTAGTACCCTCAATATCTCCCGGACCCCTCATTTCAAGGTCTTTCTCCGCAATTTTAAATCCATCATTGGTTGCACACATAATATTGATACGTTCTTTGGCCTCTTTGCTTGCTTTGCTTCCCGTTAATAAAATGCAAAAACTTTTTTCACTACCCCTTCCTACTCTTCCTCGCAACTGATGCAATTGAGAAAGACCAAATTTTTCGGCACTTTCAATCACCATCACAGATGCATTGGGTACATTTACGCCAACTTCAATAACGGTAGTGCTCACCAATATTTGACTTTCGCCTCTTACAAAACGTTGCATATTGGTTGCTTTCTGTTCAGCTGGTTGCCTTCCATGTACCATTCCAATTTTATAAGTTGGCTCTGGGAAAAAGCTTTTTACTTGTTCGTATCCTTGCATCAAATCTTCATAACTCAATTTCTCGCTTTCCTCAATCAATGGATATATAAAATAAGCCTGCCTTCCCTTGGTTATTTCTTCTTTTACAAAACCCATAACACTGGCTCTAGCCATTTCATTGCGCTGCACAGTAGTTATGGGAATTCTACCTGGAGGCAATTCATCCATTACACTGTATTCTAAATCGCCATAGGCTGTCATGGCCAATGTTCTAGGAATTGGCGTTGCAGTCATTACTAGAACATGGGGAGGTATCACCGCCTTTTCCCATAGCTTAGCTCTTTGAGCAACTCCAAACCGATGTTGTTCATCTACAATTACTAAGCCAAGATTTTTAAATTGAACAATATCTTCTATCACAGCATGGGTTCCAACAACAAAATGAATACTGTCTTCTAATAAACCATTTAAAATGCGCTTTCTTTCTGCAGTTTTAGTACTTCCTGTTAACAGAGCCAATTCAACAGGCATTTCTTTCAACAATTCTTTAAGCCCCGCATAGTGTTGTTGTGCTAAAATTTCTGTTGGTGCCATCAAACAGCTCTGATATCCGTTGTCGGCAGCAAGCAACATACTCAATAAAGCTACCATGGTTTTTCCACTTCCTACATCGCCTTGTAAGAGTCTATTCATTTGTCTTCCGCGTGCTGTATCGTTGCGAATATCTTTTAACACCCTTTTTTGTGCACCAGTTAATGTGAAGGGCAAATGATGATTGTAAAAATCATTAAAAAAAGCCCCTACTTTTTCAAATACAACCCCTTTACTGGCATTGTTTCTTTGTAGTCTTACCAATTGTAATCTTACCTGAGCAATGAATAATTCTTCAAATTTCAATCGCTCCAATGCTTTGTTATACAACATTTCATTGGTTGGAAAATGAATCATGGCAAATGCTTCGTATCTGGACAATAATTTTAGTTCTTGCAACAAATAAGCGGGTAAATTCTCTGGTATATCTTTTGGTTGAACGATTCCAAACAATATTTGTGTAAGCTTTGCTAATTGACGTCCATTCAAAGACCTGGCTTTCAATTTTTCGGTAGAAGGATAAACCGGTTCTAAAAATGCCTTTACGCCTGCTTTTGCAGGAATATATACCTCAATTTCTGGGTGCACCATTTGTGCCTTGCTATTAAAAAAACCGGTTTTGCCAAAAACAAGATAGTCCGACCCAATGTGCAAGTTTTTTTCTACCCAATTAATTCCTTGAAACCAGGTTAATTCTAAAAGGCCACTTACATCTTTTATTTGGGCTATCAATCTTTTGCCTCTACCAGCTCCAACTACTTCGTAATGAATCAACCTTCCTGTAACCTGGATATAATCGGTAAAGGCATTGATTTCGGCAATCTTGTTAATCTTAGTTTTATCGATATGCCTTAGCGGAAAATGATGCAGAAGATCATTGAAAGTAAATATTTCCAACTCCTTTTTAAGCATATCTGCCCTCAAAGGACCTACCCCTTTTAGGTATTCGATAGGGGAAGCGAGTATTTGGCTATTAGAGCTTATAGTCTAAGTTTTTACAATTTGAAATGGACACAAATCTAACTATAAAAAAACCATCTACCATGAGCCACATACTGTCTAGGATTCATATCTTCGCTCGATATGGTAAAAGAGGTAGTTGTTAGCGGCATTCGCCCAACTGGGTATTTACATCTTGGGAATTATTTCGGAGCCATGCGTAATTATGTGCGCATGCAAGATCAATTTAATTGCTATTTTTTTGTAGCCAACTGGCATAGTTTAACCACACATCCAGATACAAGAGCGCTTAAAATAAGTGTCAATAGGGTAATTGCAGAAAACATAGCTTGTGGATTAGATCCAGAAAAAGTAGCACTCTATGTTCAAAGTGATGTACCAGAAATTGCAGAACTATACCTTTATTTAAATATGCTGGCTTATAAAGGAGAATTAGAAAAAACAGCCACTTTTAAAGATAAAGTTCGTTTACAACCAGAAAACGTAAATGCTGGATTATTAACTTATCCGGTATTAATGGCCGCAGATGTACTCATCCAAAGAGCCGTGAAAGTGCCTGTAGGAAAGGATCAAGAACAGCATTTAGAGATGGCCAGAAACTTTGCCGAAAGATTCAATCATCGTTATGGTGAAGTGCTTCCCCTTCCATATGCATTTAATTATGGCGATGAACTGATTAAAATTTTAAGCTTGGATGGAATTGGGAAAATGAGCAAAAGCGAAAACCAGATGGCTACCATTTTCTTGGCTGATAACGATGAAAGTATTCGCAAAAAAATCATGAAAGCCAAAACAGATCAAGGACCTTCAGAACCCAATTCTAAAAAACCAGATTATATACAAAATCTATTTACCTTAATGGCTCAGGTAAGTACTGCCGATACTTTAGAAAAATTTGAAACCGATTTTAATGCAAGTAGCGAGGGCAATTGCATCATTCGCTATGGAGATATGAAAAAACAATTGGCAGAAGACATGGCCCGTTTTATTCACCCAATTAGAGAAAAAGCCGAAGCCATTCAAAACGACGAAGTTTTATTGCAAAAATTGATCAAACAAGGGGCAGATAAAGCCAGAGAAAGGGCTTCGGAAACACTTAAAATAGTCAGAGAAGCCATTGGTTTGAATTATTAACCATATTTAAACCAAATTCAGATTAGTTTCCTTAAGTTGCAACGCTTTAAATGGCAAATTAGAAATGGCAAAACCAAAAAAACCAAAACACGTAGCGATAGCGGGTAATATCGGTGCAGGCAAAACAACATTAACAGAAATGTTGAGTAAGCATTATCGTTGGATACCCCAGTTTGAGAATGTAGATACCAATCCGTATTTGATGGATTTTTATGAAGACATGCCCCGCTGGAGTTTTAATTTACAAATCTATTTTTTAAATAGCAGATTGAATCAATTATTGGATATTCAACATGGTACTGAAACAGTCATTCAAGATCGTACCATTTATGAAGACGCCAATATTTTTGCTCCCAATTTGCATGAAATGGGTTTGATGAGTAAGCGAGATTTTGATAATTACTATCAATTCTTTCAGACTTTAAAAACAATGGTACAGCCTCCGGATTTGCTTATTTATTTAAAAGCATCTGTTCCTACATTGGTTGCTCAAATTCAAAAAAGAGGAAGAGAATACGAAGAAAATATTCGTTTAGATTATTTAAAAAAACTCAACGAGTACTACAATAAATGGATTGATGGATATAAAGAAGGCCAGCTACTTATTATCGATTGCGATAAAAATAAATTTGCAGAAAGCGAAGAACAATTTGGTGAAATCATCAGCAAGGTAGATGGAATGTTATTTGGCTTATTTTAATCTTCTACTTAATACAAATTAGCATGAAATACGAAGAATTGATTCAGCACCATTCAGGAGAATTGATTGAAAAGCTGGTATCATTTGTAATTAGTAAAGATCCAGTTGAAATATTATTTAATTTTGAGGATAACGATCAATGGGCCATCATATCGATGCACCAATACGAAGAAGACTTGGAAATTTCATTGCGTTTGCATCCAAATAATCAGTTTGATTTATACCTAGGATATTATGATGATGAGGATGAATTCCATGAATTGATTCATCATCTGAATCAAGCAGAAATAGATCAATTACCAGAAGGTCTTAAAAAGCTGATGAAGAAAGTAGTAGATGATGAAAAAGGATTGCGCATCGCAGGTAATTTTTTATCGAAATAAATCACTCAATGAAAAAAATCGGGCAGTATATTCAAGGAACAATCATTAAAGGATTGTTTTTTTTATTACCCATTCTTGTATTGGCCTATCTAGTAGAGAAAGTATGGGTTCCAATTCAAGCAATTATTCAAACAGTATCTAAAAGTTTAGCAATTGAAAATTTTATTGGGAGGTCTTTGCTTACCGTATTAACAATACTTGGATTTCTATTGATGTGTTTTTTGGGTGGATTGTTAATGCAATTATCGAGAGTAGGAAAATGGAAAACTTGGATTGAAGAAAATGTTTTAAGATTTACGCCAGGTTATATCTTCATCAAAGAAATGATTGGAGAAAAATTGAATTATGAAGCTGAAGGAAAAAGGCAATTACCTGTTTTTGTTTTATTGGATGATAATTGGGTTGCAGGCATATTAACTGAATTTTCAAAAGAACATAATACTGCTGTTGTTTACTTACCTGGAAGTCCCAATTTTAATGAAGGCTCCGTTTGCATGGTAAAAATTGATCAAATTAAATTACTCCCTTATAAATTTGATGAATTTAAAATAATGGTTCAACGTTTTGGATTGCATTTTTCTGAAATACATATAGACCAACTTCCCTCTTTATAAAAAATGCCCCCAATTTCTTGGAGGCATAGAGCAAGCAATCGAAAAAATTTAAAAATCTTTTGGTATCAAGCTTTGGGGGCCGCGGCCAATATCTCTGGCGTAACACCTGCAGCATATTTTTCAAAATTATTAATAAACTCTTTTGCCAATTTATGGGCAGTTGTATCGTAGGCATTTGGATCTTTCCAAGTATTGCGTGGATTCAACATTTCAACTGGTACATTTGGGCAGCTGGTAGGCATTAGCATTCCAAAAACCGGGTGCACAGTCATCTCAACGTTGTCTAAATCTCCATTTAAAGCAGCTGAAATCATTGCTCTTGTATAACTCAATTTCATTCTATTGCCAACACCATAAGATCCCCCACTCCATCCAGTATTAATCATCCAAACATTCACATCGTGCGCTTTCATTTTTTCACCTAACATGGCTGCATACTTTCCAGGATGTAAAGGCAAGAATGGAGCTCCAAAACATGCACTAAAAGTAGATTTAGGCTCTGTAACTCCGGCTTCTGTTCCAGCCACTCTAGCAGTATATCCACTAATAAACTGATACATTGCTTGCCCTGGGCTCAATTTACTTATTGGAGGTAATACGCCATAAGCATCGCATGTTAAGAAGAATAAGTTTTTAGGAAGTCCGCCAATGCTTGGTTCTATTGCATTAGAAATAAAATGCAGTGGATAACTCACTCTTGTGTTTTCTGTAATTCCTTTAAAACTAAAATCAATTTCATTGGTTCCATCAATAAAGCCAATATTTTCTACTAAAGCGCCTGGTTTGATCGCTCTAAAAATTTCAGGCTCTTTTTCTTCGCTTAAATCGATGGTTTTAGCATAACAGCCTCCTTCAAAATTAAACACAGAATCATTGGTCCAGCCATGCTCATCATCACCAATTAATTTTCTTGCAGGGTCTGCACTCAATGTAGTTTTACCAGTTCCACTCAAACCAAAAAAAACAGCAACATCTCCCTCATTTCCCATATTGGCACTGCAATGCATGCTCAATACATTTTTCTCTTGTGGTAAAATATAATTTAGTACAGAAAATATACCCTTCTTCATCTCACCCGTATAACCAGTACCTCCAATCAAAATGGTTTTATGTTTAAAAGATACAATTGCAAAATTTTCCTGCCTTGTTCCATCAACAACAGGATCCGCTTTAAAACCTGGTGCCTGAATAATATGCCAGTCTGGTTGAAAATTGGCCAATTCATTTTCTTCAGGACGCAAAAACATGTTATAAGCAAATAAATTGCTCCAAGGATTTTCGTTAATTACACGAATATTCAAACGGTATTGTTGATCGGCACAGGCATAAGCATCTCTAACCCAGATGTTTTCTTGTTCACCCAAATATTGTAAAACCTTTGATTTCAATTGCAAGAAATAATGCTCTTCGATTGCGATATTAAAATTATTCCAATGAACAGTATCGATGGTAATTTCATCTTTAACAATGAATTTGTCTTGCGGACTTCTACCAGTAAATTTGCCCGTTTTAATACAAAGTGCACCAGTATTGTTTAATACACCCTGCCCCTTTAATACTGCTTGATCAATTAACGCTTCGGGAGATAGCTGATAGTGTATGCCGGTATTAACTGACAATCCAATTTGCAATAGTTTTTTAGCATCGAGCTGAATGGTTGGCGATATCATAAGCGAACAATCGTTAGTTATTCTGCGAAAATAGGTTGTTTAGCTTTAGTCGTTGATGAAATGTGTATTGATTACACGTTATTTTTATACAGTGATTGGATGAATTCCTTTGATAAATTCAAATTTTACAGTCGTTTAATATAGACTTTTAAAATAATATTCAAAACTGTTGAATGATTCATAAAAAAATGAATATGCAAACTTGATTTTATCATCAAGTCTACCCTTTAGCAAGTATTTTTGTTGAAATTCAAAAGCAATGGCAGAAAAAGGCCCAAATGGTTTGATTTCAGTTGAACAAAGAAAAATTTTGCAATCAATAGTAGGTGAGGCAAATGTTTTAGTAGATGAAGAGTCCCTTTTACATTATGGCCACGACGAAACAGAAAAATTACAATACTATCCATCCATTGTTGTAAAGCCAGCAACTACAAAAGAGGTTGCGGGTATAATGCAATTATGCAACCAATATTTAATTCCTGTAACTCCAAGAGGAGCAGGAACTGGTTTAAGCGGAGGAGCATTGCCGCATTTGGGCGGTTTGGTTCTTTCAACAGAAAGGTTAAATAAAATCATTGAAATTGATGAACGAAATCTACAAGTAATTACAGAGCCTGGTGTTATTACAGAAGTATTGCAAAATGCAGTGAAAGAAAAAGGATTGTTTTATCCACCAGACCCAAGCAGCAAAGGAAGTTGTTTTATTGGCGGTAATATAGCCGAGAATAGTGGCGGACCTAGAGCAGTAAAATATGGAGTAGTGAAAGATTATGTACTCAATTTAGAATTGGTATTACCTACAGGAGAAATTATGTGGACTGGTGCCAATGTATTAAAAAATTCTACCGGATACAATCTTACTCAATTACTTGTAGGCAGTGAAGGCACTTTGGGCATTGTTACCAAAATAGTATTAAAGCTTATCCCCCATCCAAAGATTGATCTATTAATGCTCGTCCCATTCTCCTCCTTGGAAAATGCAAGTGCTGCCGTGAGTGCTATTTTTAGGGCAGGATTTATTCCAAGTGCTTTGGAATTAATTGAAATTGATGCATTAAAGATTGTTAGTGAAATGGTAGGCAGTACCGCTGTTCCAGTGAACGATTCTATTGCTGCGCATTTAATTATTGAAGTAGACGGAAATAATCAGGATGTGTTGATGGGTGAAATAGAAGCCATCGCAGAGCTGCTCACCCAATTTGATGCAGGTGAAATATTTTTTGCAGATGATGCACAGCAGAAAGCAGAACTGTGGAAGCTGAGAAGAAGAGCAGCAGAAGCTGTAAAACTAAATGGATATACCATTGAAGAAGATACCGTTGTTCCAAGAGCAGAGCTCCCTGCATTGATTAAAGGTGTAAAAGCTTTAGGTATTCAACATGGTTTTAAAGCAGTATGCTATGGTCATGCTGGAGATGGAAATTTGCACATAAGAATCAATCACCCAACCATTAAAAATAGTCATGGCAATGAAGAAATGACAGGAATTTTAAAAGCACTATTTGAGTTGGTAAAAAGTTTAGGTGGTACGATTAGTGGGGAGCATGGTATTGGACTAATTCAAAAGCCCTATATCCCTACAGTATTCAATGACGCAACTATTCAATTAATGAGGGGTATCAAAAAAACATTTGATCCTAATCACATTTTAAATGTGGGCAAAATTTTTGACTAATGTTGATCATTCATTTTGTAAAAAATAAATTCATGAAAAAACGTTTCGCATTTATACTGATCTTCGTATCTAGCTTACAAGTCACATATGCACAAGATAATCATATGCCTGTTAAAGGTTTTAATAAAAACAGGGTATTTATTGGAACCAGCATCAATCTTGGCTTATCCAACAACTTTTTCAATATCGGCCTTAACCCCGAAATTGGTTACAGCCTAACAGATTGGTTAGATGCAGGTGTTGTTGTTAATCTAAATTATTTTACACAAAGTAGCAATGTTTCAAAAGATAAAAATGTTAATTACGGTGGTGGTGGATTTATAAGGATTTGGCCGATTAATTTTTTGCACTTACAACTACAACCAGAATACAATTGGATTAGCTCTTCCAGAACTTTTAGCAATGGTGCACCATCAGCCAGTTTTAAAAATAATTCAGCCAGTGTATTGGCTGGAATTGGATATGGGTCAAGACAAATTGGAAATAGGTTTTCGCATTTTACCATTATGATTGATCTTTTGCAACAATTAAATTCTCCTTATCGAGATCAATTTGGCGATCCTCAACCTGTATTCAGGGCTGGATTTGGTGTTTATCTTAACTCAAAACGTTAATGGCTTCTTGTGCTGTGGAACAAATAATTAAACGATCCTTCCAATCTTCGTATAAAAAGCCCTGCTCTTGCATCATCATTATATGGCCTACTAAATGATCATAAAAATGTGCGCAGTTTAGTAAAATAATTTTCTTGCTATGAATTTTGAGTGTATTCCATGTTAGCATTTCAAAAAGTTCATCCAATGTTCCATTACCACCTGGCAACACAATGGCAGCATCACATAACTCATACATCGTTTTTTTTCTTACATGCATATCGCTTACAACCCTTAGTTCGGAAATCCCAAGGTGTTGCTGCTCCCATTCAACCAATAAATCGGGTATCACTCCAACAACATGTCCATTTCCTTGCATTACTGCATCCGCAACATCACCCATTAGCCCAACTTTTCCGCCTCCATAAATTAGTGTAATTTTACGTTCTGCCATCAATGCCCCTAATTTTTTGGCTTCTGAAGAAAATATGGAATTGTTGCCCGATTTTGAACCACAAAAAACTGCTAAACTACTTACTTGCATAAATCTATTTATATATACCAAAATACCTGAAAAAATTTTACTACTTTACAAATTAGTTTATTTAACGATTAAAAAATACACATGTCGCCATTATTTCTTTTTTCCTTTGTTGTAGCTTATTTTCTTATTTTATTAACTGTTGCATGGTATACAGGTAAAAACAGCGATAATCATTCTTTTTTTATTGGCAATAAAAACAGCAATTGGATGCTGGTTGCTTTTGGAATGGTAGGCACCTCGTTGAGTGGGGTAACTTTTGTGAGTGTGCCAGGTGCTGTTGCCAAAGAATCATTTGCCTATTTTCAAATTACCATTGGCTATTTATTTGGTTACTTAATGATTGCTTATGTTTTGTTGCCCTTGTATTATCGATTGAACTTAACATCTATTTATAATTACTTAAGTACCAGACTAGGATATAATTCGTATAAAACCGGATCATCCTTTTTTATTTTATCAAGGGTTTTAGGCGCTACTGCAAGATTGTATCTGGTAGTAAATATTTTACAAGAAGCCATTTTAGATAGTTTTCATATTCCGTTTTGGGCAACCACCTTAATTATTTTAGCAATGATTTTATTGTACACTTACGAAGGTGGTGTTAAAACAATTGTTTATACAGATACCCTTCAAACAAGTTGCATGTTATTGGGATTGGTAATTTGTGTTATCTATATTTTAAACCAACTCAATATGGGATTTGGGGAAAGCTTACAAGCCATGAGCAATAAGGGGTATTCAACAATTTTTGTTACTGACCCTAATAGCAAATTATTTTTCCTCAAACAAATTTTAGCTGGCGCATTTATTACAGTAACCATGACAGGGATGGATCAGGAAATGATGCAGAAAAATATTTCTGTGAAAACATTAAAAGATTCTCAAAAGAATGTTATTTCAATGGCCATTGTTTTAATGACCGTTATATTAATTTTCTTATTCTTAGGAGGGCTATTGTATATGTATGCAGATACTTTACAAGTTACAGCTGTTGGAGATAAAATTTTCCCAACCATTGCTCTACAACATATGCCTCCCTTTGTTTCGGTTATATTTATTATCGCATTAATATCAGCGTTGTTTCCAAGTGCAGATGGAGCTATTACTGCGTTAACATCATCCTTCTGTATAGATATCTTAGGAATTCAAAGAAGAACAGATTTAAGCGAAGCACAACAGAAAAAAATAAGGCAAAGAGTACACTTAGGCTTTGCAGGAATCTTTCTTTTATTTGTAATGGTATTTAAATGGATCAACGATCCAAGTATGATTGGATTGTTATTAAAAATTGCAGCATATACTTATGGGCCGCTATTGGGATTATTTACTTTCGGAATTCTTACCAAAAAAATGGTAAATGATCGATTGGTTCCTTATATATGTATTGCGGCTCCATTGATTTGTTTTTTCTTAGATAAATACCAAAAACTACTATTTGGCTCATTTGAACTTGGATTGGAATTATTAATCATTAATGGAACCATTACTTTTATTGGTTTAATGTTAATTACCAAAAAAAGTACTGCAAGAGCATAAACAAGGAATTCATGGAAATGATTAACCAATTAGCACAGTCTTATGCTGATTTATATACCTCACCAGCATCTCCCGAATTAACAATCATTAACCAAGAAACCTTGGATTCCCATCCAAAAGCACATATGCTTTCTGGTAAAATACAGGGTCAGTTTTTGGCATTTATTAGTAATATGGTGCAACCAAAATATATTCTAGAAATTGGCAGTTTTACAGGATATAGCGCGTTATGCCTTTTAAAAGGAATTCAAAAAAATGGTCAATTACATACCATAGAAATAAGAGAAGAGGATGCCAATACCGCTGCAGCAAATTTTATGAAATTCGATGCAAATAAGCAAGTAACTTTGCATCGCGGAAATGCAATAGATATTATCAAGGAATTGCCATTTAAATGGGACTTGGTATTTATTGATGCAGATAAAACTGGATACATCAACTACTATGAAATGTTGGTACCAAATTTATCGGATAGGGGTATTATTTTAGCAGATAATGTATTGTTTCATGGTGAAGTTTTAGAGCAAAACATTAGTGGCAAGAATGCAAAAGCCATTCATGCATTTAATGAACATGTTAACAATGATCCAAGAACAGAACAAGTAATGCTCACCATAAGAGATGGCATCACTTTGATTAAAAAGAAAAAATAATGAAATATTTTTTAACCCTCTCGTTTGTACTAATTTCTTTTTCTGCAGTATTTGCACAAAGAGAAAAGGTTGAATTGTATATAGCGCAATTCAATGAGATTGCAATTAAAGAAATGATCAGAACTGGCGTTCCTGCTTCTATTACTTTAGCTCAAGGTATTTTAGAATCACAATCTGGAGAAAGCGATTTGGTTAAAAGATCAAACAATCATTTTGGTATAAAATGTAAACCCGAATGGACTGGTGCAAAAACCTACCACGATGATGATGAAAAAGGAGAATGTTTTAGGGTTTATCCTACACCAGAAGACTCTTATAAAGATCATTCTGATTTCTTAAAAACCAGATCGCATTATCATTTTTTATTTAAAATAGACCCGCTAGATTATGAAGCTTGGGCCAAGGGTTTACAAAAAGCCGGATATGCAACACTCTCCACTTATCCCCAAAGATTAATTAAATTAATTAAAGATTTTAATTTAAACGATTATACGATAATGGCTTTGAAAAAATCGTTGGGTACCGAAAACAAATATGAAAGTAACCGCTAATTTATTCAATAATTCATACAATGTCTGACGTAATTTTATTTGATAAAACATTTGAGTCTTATTTACCAGAATCGTTAATTCAAGAAAAAATAAAAGAATTAGCAACACTGATTAATAAAGACTACGCAGGAAAAAAACCACTGTTCATAGCCATTCTCAATGGCTCTTTTATGTTTGCAGCCGATCTTTTTAAATCAATTGATCTTGAGGCAGAAATTTGTTTTATTAAATTGGCTTCTTATAAAGGATCAAAGTCTACAGGCAATGTTGTTACTTCAATTGGGCTTGATGCAGATTTGCATGATCGCCATGTAATCATTTTAGAAGATATTATTGATACCGGTAAAACCTTGCATGAATTCTTGCCTCAATTAGCCAATCAAAATCCTTCATCACTCAAAGTTGCAGTATTATTACACAAACCAGATGCAACTGTGTATCCTGTTAAAATAGATTATTGTTGTTTCTCAATTCCCAACCGCTTTGTATTAGGCTATGGATTAGACTATGATGGATATGGGAGAAATCTAAAAGAGATCTACCAATTAAAAGGATCAGAATAATCAAGTTGAATTTTAACCGAATGCTTCTTTAACTCTGTCGAAAAAACTTTTCTCACCTTTTGCCGGATTGGGTTTAAAATTGCTGCTATTGGTCATTTTCTCCAATGCTTCTTTTTCTTCCGCACTTACCGATTGAGGTGTCCAAATATTTACATTAATTAATTGATCTCCACGATTATAACCCTGTACTTCTGGAAACCCTTTGCCTTTTAACCTGAATATTTTTCCGCTTTGAGTTCCTGCAGGAATTTTAATTTTCGCTCTTCCATCAATAGTGGGCACTTCTACACTTGTTCCGAAAACTGCATCCGGAAAAGTGATATGCAAATCATAGGCTACATTTAACCCATCTCTGTGTAATTCATCATGCGCTTCTTCTTCTATCTGAATAATTAAATCTCCAGGGGCCCCACCTCTTGCGCCTGCATTTCCTTTTCCACCCATACTCAGTTGCATACCTTCTTGAACACCTGCAGGTATATCGATGCTAATTGTTTCTTCGCCATATACCCTGCCATCTCCCTTACATGCTCCGCATTTAGAAGTAATGGTAGATCCTTCTCCATTACAAGTAGGGCATGTTGTTACGGTTTGCATTTGACCTAAAAATGTACTGGTTACTTTTCTAACCTGTCCACTTCCACCACAGGTACCGCAATTTTGTACACTGTTTTTATCTTTAGCGCCGCTACCTGCACAAGTGGAACAAACTACATGCTTTTTTACTTTTACATTTTTGGTAACACCTTTTGCAATTTCTTCGTAAGTCAATTTTAATTTAATACGCAAATTGCTTCCTCTTTGTCCGCGAGCTCTTGACGCTCCCCCACCCCCACGACTTCTTCCACCACCTCCGAAAAAACTTCCAAAAACATCATCGCCAAAAATATCTCCGAATTGGCTAAAGATATCATTCATGTCCATTCCGCCTGGGTGTGCACCACCACCAGTACCCGGGCCAAAAGCAGCATGACCATAACGATCATATTTTGCTTTTTTATCGGCATCACTCAATATTTCATAAGCTTCGGCAGCTTCTTTAAATTTTTCTTCCGCAGATGCATCACCAGGATTTCTATCAGGATGAAATTGCATAGCAACTTTTCGGTACGCTTTTTTAATTTCATCTGCAGAAGCAGATTTGCTCACACCCAATATTTCGTAAAAATCTCTTTTAGCCATAATGTGTTTATTTTCCTACTACTACTTTTGCAAATCTGATGATCTTGTCATTTAAGTAATAACCTTTCATTACTTCATCAATCACTTTACCTTTCAAAGCTTCGGAAGGTGCAGGAATTTCAGTAATTGCTTCATGCTTTTCTACATCAAAATCAGCCTCAATACTTTCCATGGCTTTTACCCCTTTCTGTAGCATTGCAGATCTGAGTTTATTAAAAACCAAATGAATTCCTTCTTTCTGAACAGCAATGTCATCTGAATTCTGTAATTGCTTCTCAGCGCGATCGCAGTCATCCAAAACATCTAAAAATGCTACAATCACATCTTTTCCGGCAGTTTGAATCAAGTCCAAACGTTCTTTTGCTGTTCTACGTCTAAAATTGTCGAATTCGGCCATTAAACGTAGGTATTTGTCTTTTTGCTCCTGCAATTCAGCTGCTAATTTTTCCAAGGCTGACTCTTCGACTACTGCTTCATTCGGCATGGTAGTACCGGCTGCATTTTCGTCAGCATTCATTGCCATTCCTTCCATTTTTTCCGCTGATTCACTATTATTGGTGATTTCTTGCTCTTCCATAATACATTTATCTTGAATCTCCTATTAGGCAAATATTTTGCCACGCAAAGAAAAGGGAAAAATTGACAGATTGCCACACCCTATATTTGTACCATGATTAAAGTTTACCTAAAGCAGAAAATAGCACCTAGAATAGCCAATGGACATCCATGGATTTACGGGAATGAGGTAGACCGAATTGCAGGCAATACCGAACCCGGTGATTTGGTTGAAGTAAGGTTTTCGGATGGCAAACTTGCTGGAATTGGATACATCAATCCAAAATCTCAAATTTTGATCAGATTGCTTACCCGAAAACTTCAAACGATTGACGAAGCCTTCTTTTTAAATAGAATAAAATTGGCCTGGCAGTATCGCCAAAAAACGGGGTATACCGAAAATTGCAGATTGGTTTTTGGGGAAGCCGATTTATTACCCGCTTTGATTATTGATAAGTTCAACGACTATTTTGTAATTCAAACTTTGGCTTTGGGTATTGAAAAATGGAAGCCTTCAATTGTAAAAGCATTGAATACCATTTTTTCTCCAAAAGGAATCTATGAAAGAAATGATGTGCCTGTTAGAACCCTAGAAGGGCTTGAACAACAAAAAGGGTTTCTTTCAGATCCTTTCAATACTCAAATCATTATCAATGAAAATGGTTTACAATTTAATGTTGATCTTGAAAATGGACAAAAAACCGGTTATTTTCTCGATCAACAAGATAATCGAAGAGCCATCCAACATATTGTAAAAGGTGCGGATGTATTAGGTGCATTTACTTACACGGGTACTTTTGAAATTCATGCAGCACAGTATGGCGCCAAATCAGTTTTAGGAATTGATATCTCGGAGCAAGCAGTAACTCAGGCTAATAAAAATGCTGAGCTAAATGGATTATCCCATATTTGCAAATTCGAAGCGATGAATGCTTTTGATGTTTTGAAAGACTGGTCTAAAGAACCTCCAAAATACGATGTGGTTATGTTAGATCCTCCTGCATTTACCAAAAACAGAGAAAATATTCATAAAGCAGTTACAGGATATAAGGAAATCAATTTAAGAGGGATGAAATTGCTAAGAAATGGTGGGTTTCTTGTAAGCTCAAGTTGTACCAATTTAGTAAGTCCAGATTTATTTTTATCAACAATTGATATGGCTGCCAAAGATGCCAAGAAAAGAATTAGGCAAGTTGTATTCAATGCTCAATCCGCAGATCATCCAATTATTAGAGGTGTAGACAATACCAATTATTTAAAGTTTTTGATTGTAGAAGTGAGTGATCGATAAGCCAGCAAAAAATCATTTGTGGGAAAGTAGAAATTACCTGATTACTTGAAATTTACCAGATTCAATGATTCTACCGCTTCTATCTCTTAATTGAAAAATATACAAGCCTCGATAATAAGCATCATTAAAGTAAAAAGTAAGTTTTGCTTCAGTAACAATTGATGAAGCCATTTTTCTACCAATGAAATTATAAATCTCCAACGTGTAAGATTTATCTACAGATTTATCAAATTCGAACTTGATAAATTGAGTAGCAGGATTGGGGTAAAATTTCTGAATTTTTGTAGGGGAACCCACTGACCCAAATGCATTATTCATCAAAGAATAGTCTGTAGTAAAGCTGCTACAAACCATCAGAAAACTGCACAATATGAGTGTGTATTGATATTTCATGTATAAATTCCGATGATGAAAATAACAAAACTCGAAGCCATCACCAAAAAAGAATAAGGCATTGAAATTTAAAAAGTAAATTTCAATGCCTTATAAACTAAATTAATAGCTTAGTTAAGCCCTTCTAAGGTTGTTTTAATGGCTTCGAAATTAGGAAGATCTCCTGGAGTTGCACATACTTCGGCATATTGAACAGTGCCTTCCTTGTCAACTACAAATGCTGCGCGCTTACTAACACCTGCCATTTCAAAAGCTGGGAATGTTTCATACAAAACTCCATATGCTTTTGCTGCTTCTTTATTAAAGTCGCTTAACAAAGGAAAATTTAGGTTTTGCTCATTCTTAAACTTATCCAATACAAACAATGAATCTATAGATACGCCAAATACTTGCGCATTGGTGTTGTTGTATACAGCAATGTTATCTCTAACATTACATAGCTCAGTAGTACAAACTCCTGTAAATGCCAATGGGAAAAATAGAATAACTACATTCTTGCCTTGTTGTTCTGATAAACTAACTTTTTGTTTTTCTGAATTGAATAAAGAAAAATCAGGTGCTTTTTGTCCTTTTTGAATGCTCATTTGATGATTTATTTTAATGATGGTTTGCGAAAATATTAATAAAAATTGATTGTATGAATCTTTACAACCAACAAACTAATAATCAAATTGTTTACAAAACCATTTCAGGCACATGATCGGGAACAATTAGTTTTCCTGCAGTTTTTGCTACTATCTCTTCAACAGTTACACCTGGAGCGCGTTCTATCAACACAAAACCATTTGAAGTAATATCCAATACAGCCAATTCTGTAACTACTTTTTTTACACATCTTAAACCCGTTAATGGCAACGTACATGCGGGCAATAATTTACTTTCGCCTTTAGGATTGGTGTGCATCATGGCAACAATAATATGTTGAGCACTTGCAACTAAATCCATTGCTCCACCCATTCCTTTCACCATTTTTCCTGGAATTTTCCAATTGGCTATATCCCCATTTTCACTTACTTCCATTGCGCCTAAAACAGTTAAATCTATTTTACCAGCCCTGATCATACCAAAACTTTCAGCACTATCAAAAAAAGCACC
>CANGTR010000009.1 GCA_947456855.1 Sphingobacteriia bacterium
ATCTATTTACGAGCCAGTTTTATTGGAACTAGAAAAAGAGGGGATTCGATTTGATGAAATAAGAAAGATGAGAGATAAAAGATGAGATATGAGATATCAGATATCAGATATGAGATATGAATAACTAATAACAAATAACTAATAACAAATAACTAATAATGAAATACTGGTTAATTAAATCTGAACCCTTTAAATACAGTTGGGATCAGTTTGAAAAAGACAAAAAAACTTTTTGGGATGGTGTTAGAAACTATCAAGCAAGAAATAATTTAAAGGCCATGCAAAAAGGTGATCTTGCCTTGTGGTATCATAGCAACGAGGGCATGGAAGTTGTAGGTATCGCTAAAGTTACAAAAACATTTTATCAAGACCCAACAACAGAAGAAACTGCTTGGGTAGCGGTTGATTTTACCCCTTACAAAAAATTAAGAAAACCAGTTACATTGATAACAGTAAAGGGCGATAAAAGATTAGCCAATATGGCATTAATCAAAAATAGCAGGTTATCAGTTCAACCTGTAACCGAAGAGGAATGGAAAATCATTATAGAGTTGAGTGATACAAAAATCTAAGATGAAAAAGCAACTTGTAGTGCTCACTGGTGCAGGTATTAGTGCAGAAAGCGGAATAAAAACATTTCGCGATAGTGATGGATTATGGGAAGGCTATGATGTTTATGAAGTTGCATCACCAAGAGGATGGAATAAAAATCCACAAATGGTGCTCGATTTTTACAATATGCGAAGAAAAGATGTTGCCAATGCAATCCCCAATAAAGCCCATCTTCTTTTAGCCGATTTAGAAAAGTATTATAATGTTCAAATAATTACACAGAATATTGATAATTTACATGAAAGAGCTGGTAGCTCCAATGTGATGCACTTACATGGAGAAATTTTTAAAATGAGAAGTGTATTAGATCATCAACAAACGGCAGTTGTTGAAATCCGTGGAGATATTCAAATAGGTGATCTTGCCCCAGATGGTGGTCAGTACAGACCACATATTGTTTGGTTTGAAGAAGATGTGCCAATGATTCAAAAAGCCACTGTTATTGTAGAAGAAGCCGATATCTTTGTAGTAATTGGAACATCTTTGGCAGTTTATCCTGCAGCAGGTTTGATCAATTATGCACCAAAAACAATTCCAAAGTTTATCATCGATAAAAATATTCCCAATACTCAGGCTCTGCTAAATTTAACAGCTATCGAAGCGCCAGCATCTATTGGGTTAGAAAAATTGCAAGAATTATTATTACAGGCTGATTTATAGCTCATTTAAAAAATAGTTATTTCTTTATTCTGTTCCCATATCTCTTATTTCACATCTCTTATCTTATATCTCTTATCTTATATCTCTTATTTCATATCTCATATCTCTTATTGCATATCTCTTATCTTTTATCGCATAATTGTTAATTCTTTTGATAACTTTGTTACCTCAAAAATAAAATAATGGCTTTACAAGCAGGAATAGTAGGTTTACCCAATGTAGGAAAATCAACCCTTTTTAACGCAGTAAGTAATAGTGCTAAAGCACAGGCAAGTAACTATCGTTTTTGCACAATCGAACCAAATACCGGACTGGTAGATGTGCCAGATGAGCGTTTAAATAAATTGGCCGAATTGGTTCAACCCAACAAAATAATCCCTACTCAAATGGAGATAGTGGATATTGCTGGGCTGGTTAAAGGAGCAAGTAAGGGTGAAGGTTTGGGTAATAAATTTTTAGGGAATATTCGCGAAGTGGATGCCATCATTCATGTGATTCGTTGTTTTGAAGATGAAAATGTATTAAGAGAAGAAGGTGCTATCAATCCAATAAGCGATAAAGAAATCATTGAAACAGAATTACAACTCAAAGATTTAGAAAGTGTAGAAAAGAAAATGCAACGAGTGGAGAAAATGGCTCGTGTTGGATCTGATACCAAAGCAAAAGCAGAATTCGAAGTTTTAACTAAATGTAAAGCACACTTAGATGCAGGAAAAGGCATTCACACATTGGGCTTGAGCAAAGAAGAAAAACTAGCTATTGCAGATCTGTTCTTATTAACAGACAAACCTGTATTGTATGTTGCCAATGTAGATGAAGCTTCTATGCATACAGGAAATGCTTTTTCTGATAAATTAAAAGCCGTAGCTGAGGCTGAAGGTGCACAAGTAATTGTAATGTGCAATAATATCGAAGCCCAAATTGCTGAAATGGACAATGCTGATGATAAGCAGATGTTTATGGAGGAATACAAAATGACAGAACCTGCTTTAAACAGATTGATTAGAACTACCTACAAGTTACTCACCCTTGAAACATACTTTACTGCGGGGGTTCAAGAGGTAAGAGCATGGACTATTCATCATGGATGGAAAGCACCACAAGCAGCCAGTGTAATTCATACAGATTTCGAAAAAGGCTTTATCAAAGCAGAAGTTATTGCCTACGATGATTTTGTGAAATACGGAAGTGAAGCAGCATGTAGAGACAATGGCCGTTTAAGAATAGAGGGAAAAGAATATATTGTTAAGGATGGAGATGTAATGCATTTTAGATTCAATGTATAACTAGTATCAATGTTATCGTTTTGGGAAACAGATAGTTTTTATTCGCCAGTAGACATTGCCATTATTGGTGGTGGTTTAATGGGCTTATGGACAGCACTTGAATTAAAGAAACAATCTCCCAACATTTCAATTACAATAGTAGAAAGAAGTACTACCCCACTTGGAGCATCAACCAGAAATGCTGGATTCGCTTGTTTTGGAAGTTTAACAGAGTTGCTATCTGATGAATCTTCTATGGGAACCAATGCAATGTTGGAAATTGTTGAAATGCGCTATAAAGGCATTGAGAAAATCAAATCTCATTTCAGTGTCGAACAAATTGATTTAGATGAATGTGGCGGATATGAAGCCCTTTATAATATGGATTGGGCCAACCAGTTAAACGATCGGATTGCATATATTAATCAATTGCTTACTCCAATAATTGGCAATCATGATTGTTTTTCAAATGCTACCAAACGCATCAAAAGCATTGGTTTAAAAAAATTTGATCACTTAATATTTAATCCTTTAGAAGCTGGAATTCATAGTGGCAAATTAGTAAGTGCATTAACAGATTTGGTGAAAGAAAAAGGAATTCGAATATTGAATGGAATGGAAATCATAAGTTGGGAAAATTTGAATGATAAAGTAATTCTATCAACCAAGAGCAATCAAACAATAACAGCCAATCAAGTATTGTTTTGCACCAATGGATTTACCAATGAATTATTACCTGAGTTAAAAATAGCTCCTGCTAGAGGTCAAATTATTTTAACAGCACCCATCAATGGGCTTTTAACAAAAGGCACTTTTCATTTTGATGAAGGATTTTATTATTGGAGAAATATTGGCAATCGAATTCTATTAGGTGGTGCAAGGAATAGTGATTTCACCAATGAAGCTACCACCAGTTTTGAAGGATCCGATTTAATCAGAAACACATTGCTTGATTTTTTACAGAATCATTTGGAAACTTCAGCCCCAATTACCATCGAACAAAGTTGGAGTGGAATCATGGGATTTACTAAAAACAAACTCCCACTATTTGAACGAGTAGAAAACAATATTTCAGCAGCTATAGCTTGCAATGGTATGGGGGTTGCCCTCACCCCTATTTTTGCAGAAAAAGTAGCTTATCAATTATTACATTAGATTTAACTTCCATTTGGCCAATTCTTTCTTAATTTTATTTCAATTCATCGTATGAACAAGATCATTTTAAGTTTAGTTGTTGTATTACTATTTACCGGTTGCAAAAACACCGAACAACAAGATGCAATCGTCAATAATACAATTCCCTCACCTGCTTCCATTCAATACGCTTTATTGAAAGTATATCCGCATGATACATCTTCCTATACACAAGGGCTTTTCTTTCATAACAATAATCTTTATGAAGGAACTGGATGGAATGGACAAAGTAAATTAATGATTGTAGACATCAATACTGGCAAGTCAATCAAAAAAGTAGAATTGCCATATGAATTTTTTGGAGAAGGCATCACTTTATTAAACAACAAGATTTACCAACTTACTTGGCAAGATCATAAAGTAATTGTTTACGATGCAAGCACTTTCAACAAAATAACTGAACTAGAATGGCCCTACGAAGGTTGGGGACTAACCAATAACGGCAAGCAATTAATTATTAGTACTGGAGGAAGTAATTTGTATTTTGTAAACCCTGCAACGATGAAGATTGAACGCACCCTCGGTGTATCTGATAACAATGGATACATTGATAGTATTAACGAATTAGAATTTGTTAATGGTTCTATTTATGCCAACAAGTATATGACAGATTTTATTTTGAAAATAAATCCTGAAACAGGCATCATTGAAGGGAAAGCCGATCTTTCTAATTTAATGAAAGAATCTGGCTCGTCGTATGATCCAAGAACAATTGACGCCGGATTTGTGTTGAATGGAATAGCATTTAATCCTGCCAATCAACACTTTTTTATTACAGGGAAACGTTGGCCTTTTTTGGCAGAAATAACATTCAAATAATCAGATCAAACTATTGGGTTGGTTCAAAAACATAAATAATTGAACTGCATTTTTTAGCGTTGAATAAAGTTTTTAAATTGGACATTAAACCTATATAAAAAGCTTTTATCAAATTTGATTTTCCGTTTTTATATTGTTCACTTAACATAGAAACGTAAAAAGAATCAAACCACATTGGATAATGCGCAATCAGCTTAAAGCCATTGATTGAAGCCAATTTCTCCATTGATTCAGGTGAGAAATGATATAGATGTCTTGGAACATCATAGGCCGCCCAATATTGTTGATAATGGCTAGCATCATAGGAAGTATAATTTGGAACCGCAATAATTAATTTTCCTTGCGGAGCAATCAATCTTTTAAAATGACCCCAATAACCGGTTAAATCGTGCACATGTTCTAACACATGCCACAAAGTAATTGCGTCAAATGATTGGGCTTCTAAATGATCTATTTGAGCAGGTTCATTAAGTACTAAGGCATAATTCTGTAACGCTAAATTTCTAGCGGAAGCATCAGGTTCTAAGCCAACAACATCCCATTCTTTTGATTTCATTGTTTTGGCAAAGGCACCCGTACCAGCTCCGATATCCAATAATTTCCCAACTGATTTCTTGGTTATTGTATGAATTAATTGCTGCTTTGATTGAAGTGTATAATTTCTAACTATGTGGTATAAACGATTGATCAGCCCTTTCTTTGTATCACTGTGTGAAACATAATTATTGGATTGATAGTATGGGCCAATATGATTGATGTCAGGAATGTTTTGAGTAAAGCGAAGTAAACACCCATTACAATGCCATATTTCAAATGATTGATTACTTACAGTATAATCAATTGCTGTTATGATTTGATGAATGGTTGTTGAATTACAAACCGGACATTTCGATAAATGAATATTTCCCTGCATAGCTTATACGTAATGAAACATTATCGCTCCTACTCCAATGAGGAATAGTATGATTGCATAAATCCACCAATTATCTGCTGTTGCTGCTTCAGATTCCTGACCTAATAAAGCGCTAATATCTTCTTCTTTTTGAGATGTTAAGTCCTTGTGTTTATCATTATCTATCTGCCCATCCTTGTGGGGCATCGGATATATTGAATCCAGTTGAACCCGTGGCATTAATTCTAGTTGACTTTTTTCTGGGGTAAAAATAATATGACCATTGTCTTCTTTTTTTAGTGTACCTATGCCCTTCATTAAAAATCCCTGAGGAGTATTAATGATTGATTTTATTTTGTACACATAATCATGGAAAATACCAATAGCCACTACATCTTCTACCCCAAGTTCATTGGCTAAAAAATCAAAGAAATACTTATCAGCAGTAGCATGATCTTGTGTAAATTGAATTACTTGAGTTGGGGCATATAATAATCCATTTATGGAGTCTAATCGCGCACCACTTGATTCAATTACAAAATTGCCAATATCAGGAATGCTCAATTTTTTGTTAAGCGAAAGATATTTATGCAAATATTGATTCATTTTTCCCCCGTTAATTAAAACGAATATACAACTCCTGCCATAACATTAAAACCAAATACCGGATATTGGTTCCATCTTTGGTAAGTATTATTGAATAAATTGTTCATCTGAAGCCATATTCGCCAATTTTGACCAATATCAAATTCTCCCCCAATATTAAAATCTAGGCCTGGCGAAAGCCTAGTTGGAGGAGTGGTAACAGTTTTATACATACTACCCCCTAAATAAAAAAGGTCCGCTTTTAACTGAAGACCTTTCAATGGTTTCCAAATAGAAGTACCTGTTATTTCTACTGGAATAAGACCCCAAGCATAATTGTTTACTGAAAAAGCGTTGAATTGAGTAAAACTAGCTGATGCCAAGACAGACCAATTGTCTTGAACAATATAACCGAATTCTCCTGCAATTTTCAATGCATTCATTGTAGATTCATAAATGATGTTGAAGCTTTTACCATCCATTGGATCATTTAAGAACAAAGGTTGATTTTTTAACTGTTGAAAAGCAATCTTAGCATTATAAGTGATATGATTACCCGAACTACCTTTAATTCCTATAAACTGTTGATTAATTTGTGTATTCACTATAGCCGACAATGGTCCAATCCAAGGGTTATAACCAATAAGAGAACGATAACTATTCTTTTGGAAGTTTCCATCCCACCCTAATTGAAAAATCAATGGCGTATTATTCAACTTTGCTTCTGCCAATATATTGGGCAACATGATATAATTGGTATTATCCCAAGAAGGTCTTAATCCAATATTCAATTTAACATTTGGAGTATTAAACGATATTGCTGGGTTTAATGAAAATAAATTATTATTAATCTGGGTGGTATTGAATTGGGTATTGGCAATATCAGCTTCAAATTTTAATTTGAAAGAAATGATTTTACTAAAGGCTTTTTCTATTGGCAATTTGAAAATCAGGTTGTTTTCTGCTCCACTATTATTATCTGTAAATCTATAAACACTTAATTGAGGATTAAAATCAACCCCAGCTTCATTTGGTTGCTTATTTTTTGCTCCGATTTCTGCTGCTACAGTATTGAATATTTGTTTTAACTGATCTTTAGAATAAACCAATGTTGAAGGAGAATATCCATATCTATATTGAGTAATTGAATTAAAATAACCATGACTGATTAATTCGTATTTATCATTCTGCAATATTGAAATTGCATCCAGATTTAACTTACTCATTTGCTGAGCAAATAAATTGCTCTTTGAACTGATATAATCAGCCTTAATGTTTGTGATTGATTTTTTTCCATCACCAAAAGAAAACCTGCCTTCTCCAAAAAAAGTACTCAGATTTCCTGCTCCAATTTTTATTTGATGTTGATTGGTCCAGACCATGCCAGAATCTATTGGCATTGCCAATGGTTGAATAGCTATTGGGTCGTAAGTGAAAAATAAATTTGAGGATGGAACTTTGTAATTATGTGGAACAATGGATGTATCAATTATATTAGACGCAGCAGTAAAATTAATTTTTGCAGCATTTTGTAGGGAAGGCTTAAAATCGGAAGTAATAACCACTGTTTTACTACCAATTGTATCCCTTTTATTGTCTTTATTCTCTATTAAAAAGGCATTTGACTGACTATTTTTAACCGTTGATGACCTATTGATATTGACGGATTGCTTTTTGGTTTTTGTTGATTTCTTACTCGATTGCTTTTTGGTTTTCGTTGATTTCTTACTCGCCTGCTTTTTCTTTTTACTTACAGTGGAAGATTTGGATGTTTTGTTTTTTTGAGAAGATTTATGTTTTTGAGCATCAATACCATTGCCAATCAATAAAAATATTGGCAAGAGTAAGATTATTAATGTTCGATTAGTAATTGTATTCATCCTTTAACTATTGACCTTTAATTGTTTTTTCTTTTTGCGCAATAACTTGCAATAACTTTTCACCAGCAATTTTTTTAAGCTCAATTATACTTGCATTATCTGCAACACTTCTGAATGTTGCTTCTGCATTAAATAAATCATTTTGCTTAAAATAAATATCGCCAATTAAAATATAACTACTGGTTACCCAAAAATCGTAAGACCCATAAGTTTTGATTACTTCAAATCCTGCTTTTTCGGCTTCTGGCAATTGAGCACTTAGAGTGAGCAATTCAGCCACTCTATATTGGGCTTCTGCGGTAATTTCTGATTTGCCAAAACTTAATAGTTTTTTATATTCAATTATTGCTTGTTCATTATTTCCATTTAATTGATACTTCTTTGCGATGACATAACCAGCCATTAATTGATCATCTGCCGCAATACCTTTCTGGGATAATAATTCAGTAGCATTTTGATTTGCAGCTTCGTATTGTTGCAACTTAAATTGACAACGCAATAACCCACGCATTGCTTCTAAGCGATTTTCTTGTTGCTGAGCAATTTGTTTTAACAATGCATAATACTTGCTGGCTTCTTCAAAGTTTTTTTCATCAAAATAATAAATTCTAGCAGATTGCAAAGCACTTCGCTCAGCATATCGATTCGGCGACATCGAAGCTACTGCATTGTAAAAAGGCAAAGCAGCCAAGTATTGTTTTTGCACTATATTAATCTCCGCCAAAAAATAATTGGCTTCAACTTTGTATCTTCCATTTGGAAATTTGAAAATATATTCTGCAAGACCAGCTTGAGCCCCAAAATTATCTTTGGCTTCATATCTATTATAAGCCGAACGATAAGTTAAAGAATCCGCTTCATTATTTGAAACAGGCTTTCCATTTATTTGCATTAATTGAATAAATGCTGACGGCTCCTGTTTTTCAATATAAATATTCCTCACATATTCAACAGCAATATCTGCTTCAGAACTATTTGTATATTTATTCAACAGTACTTTAAACTGATCTAATGCAGGATCAGTTTTATTTAAATTAAACAATGCAATACCTAACTTTAAATAGCCCTGTGGATGAATTGATTCGGCATTGTCATTGTTGATAATTTTATACAAAGGATTTAAAGCACTATTATAATCCTCTTCAGACAAATAAGTATTGGCTATTTCTAACTGTGCTTGAGGAAGCATCAATGAGTTTGGATACTGTTTCTCAAGCAATTCAAGCAATTGTAATTTTTCCTTTGGCTTAATTAACGCACCAGCAATAATTCCTTTTTGATAAGTTGCATAATCTGCAGATTTCCAACCATTCTGTATTACTTGATCATAAATAGAAATTGCCGATTGATAATTTTTACCCATAAAATAACAATCTCCTATTCTTAAAAAAGCATCTTTTTCGATATCTGTATTCGCGCCAATAGAAGATCTATTCACCAATTCAAATTGTTCTTTGGCCAATTTATAGTTTTCCGATTTCAGAAAACAATAAGCTAAATTATACCTTGCATTGGTAGAATTTACTTCCCCATTTCGCACAGGGTTTTTTAAATAATTCTGTAAAAAAACAATAGCCAAGTCTATTCTACCGGCCCGATACGATAATTCACCTTTCCAGAAATTGACCAATGACAATTTCTCTGTATTGTATTTTGCATTTACTATAGCGTCTAAATACTTTTCTGCCTCTTTGATATTTTGATCATTGATCAATTCAACAGCTCTTCCATACAATAATGATGGATAAATCTTTTCTGCATTAACAGATTTATTGAGAAGTTCATTATAAATAGCTAATCCATCTTTATAATTACTGGTGTTAGACAAGGCACTGATCAGTAATTCTTTAGATTCATCGATATAACTAGTATTCGGATAAGTTGAAATAAAAGTTTGAAGACTTGCTGCAGCCTCTCCAAAATATTTTAAATCATAGGTAAGTTTTGCATAATAAAAAGAGGAAACTTCTTTTTGAGTTGAATTACTATTATTTGCTGCACAAAATTGAAATGCATTTCTAGCATTTTGCAAATCATTCACTTTTAAATATGCATCTGCTAGCAAATACATGCTATTTTGAGACAACGAATCTGCCGCACCTCCAATTTTCTTAAAACCATCAATAGCTTTAGAATAAAGTTTTGCTTCATAATAGCAATAAGCAAGTTCATACAAATCAGTTCTTCTAATTTTATCGGTTGCCGCATGATACTTTTCTAGATAGGGCAATGCTTTTTCGAATTGCCTTTTCTCAAACCATAAATGACCTAACAACTGTTGTAATTGAACATCATAATACAGATTGGACGCTCGGCTGGCAGTTTCTCCATAGCTCAATGCCTTATCAATATCTCCATTGAAATAATACAGTTCAGTAAGATAAAAGGGCACCACACTCTTGTATGCCGAATCTTTATCTACTATCAATAAACTAGGTATAGCTTGATTGTACTGGTTATCATTAAACAAAATAAAACCATAGTAATAATTGGCGTCAATATAATTGGGGTCATTGGCATCTTGACGTATACTATTAAAAAAAGGTTTTGCTTTGTCAAATTGTTTTGCAACAAAATAACAATACCCTTGATGAAATTTCATGACAGAAATTTGCTCTTTGTTTAAATTGGCAAAATTGGATTGGTTGTAAAATTCAAGTGCAATTCCAAAATCCTTTTTTCGATAAAAAAATTCTCCTAAATAATATCCTACTATTTGTTTGTAGGCACTATCGGATTCTGTTTCTAAAAAAGACTTCGCCAACTGTAATACTGATTCGTCATCTAATTGCAAACCGCAGATAATATAGTAAAATGTAGCCTCTTTTATAACTAAGCCAGGCATTCTACTATTATTAATTCCATTTTTATAAAACAATGTAAACAAAGGATAAGCCAAACTAAATTGTTGTTGTTGATACAATAATTTTGCTTGTTTGAAATTGGCGTCTGGCTCAATCAAGACCTGTGTTGATTGAGCAAACATTACCAATGAAAAATGCATCAATATAAAATATAGTAAAACGACTTTTCTGATCATAGAACAACCCTGTTGTATTTCCTGATAAAGATATAGGTAGACTTTTGTAAGACTTTGTTAAGCCTTAATTTGTGGAAAAACAGCCGAAGGTTGTAAGTTTGTCAACAAATTGCTAAAATGTATGAACATTTCACCTCTTTAAGGGTTAGATATGCCGAAACAGACCAAATGGATATCGTGTATTATGGAAATTATGCCCAGTATTTCGAAGTTGGAAGAGCCGAGTGCATTCGAGATCTAGGATTTACTTACAAGAAAATGGAGGAAATGGGTGTTAGAATGCCCGTTGTTCAAATGGAAGCAAGGTTTTTAAGACCAGCTCATTATGACGATTTAATCACCATCAAAACCACGTTAAAAGAATTGCCATTAAAACACGAAATACATTTTCACCACGAAGTATTTAACGAAAAAAAGAAATTACTTACTACTGGTAAAGTGAGTTTGTTTTTTATTGACATACATACAGGAAAATGGATTACCATGCCGGAAGATTTAAAAAAAGCCTTGTCGGCTTTCTTTAAATAGTTATTGGGTTAATAGATTAATGAAAAAGCGAAATAATGGATAAAATATTTGCATCAATTATAACCATAGGCGATGAACTATTGATCGGACAAGTTGTAGATACGAACAGTAGTTGGATAGCCCAAGAATTAAGCAAAATTGGTGTTACCTTGAAACACAGGGTTGCTGTTGGTGATATTTGGGATGATATTTGGCAAGCCCTTGATGAAGAAAGTAAATTGGCCGATATTATTATCATTACAGGAGGATTGGGCCCAACAGCAGATGATATTACCAAGCCATTGCTATGTAGCTATTTTGATGCGCAGATGGTTGTTCATCAACCAACTTTAGAACATGTTCAACATATTTTTGAAAATATTCTTAAAAGGCCAATGATTGAGCGCAATGCAAAACAAGCTGAAGTACCCAACAATTGCACTGTACTAAAAAACGAAAAAGGCACAGCACCAGGAATGCTCTTTAAAAGAGATGGAAAAATATTTGTGTCATTACCAGGAGTACCTTTTGAAATGAAATGGATCATGGCCAACCATGTTTTACCCATGATTCCTCAGTTATATGAAACAGGATTTATTGAACACAGAACATTGCTTACTGCAGGGATTGGAGAATCTTTTTTAGCAGAAATGATTCAATCATTTGAAAAAGCATTACCAGCTCATATTAAATTAGCTTATTTGCCCAATTTTGGAATGGTAAGGTTAAGATTATCTGGATGGGGGTCTGATCAAAATATACTCATCCACGAAATAAGCAGCTTTTTTGATAGCTTAAAAGAATTGGTAAATGAATATTTAATCATAGATGAAGATCTGCCCATTGAAGTTGCTGTTGGTAATTTATTAAAAGCAAGAAATGAAACCGTGTCAACGGCCGAAAGCTGCACAGGTGGTTTCATAGCGCATATGCTGAGTATTCATCCTGGGTCCTCTACTTTTTTTACTGGTTCAATTATATCTTATGCCAATATTATAAAAGAAACCATGTTAGATGTATCACATAAAACACTCACTACTGTAGGGGCTGTTAGTGAAGAAGCAGTGATACAAATGGCTAAAACCGTAAGAAATTCTATGAATACCCATTATTCCATTGCAGTAAGTGGCATTATGGGACCCGGGGGCGCTACCAACGAAAAACCAGTTGGACTGGTATGGATTGCAGTTGCGTCGGCCCATAAAGTAGTGTCAAAATCCTTTGGTTTTAGATTTGACAGAAGACGAAATATAGAATTAACAACAAGCAATGCATTAAACATGTTGAGAGCCTTAATTGTGGATAATAGTAGGGAAAATATATAGGCTTTACTATTATATTTGCTATTCAGTAGTGTTTTGCGCATTTAAAATTACACTATATCGAAAGGGTGATGTATTTTTTACCCATTAAAAACAGAAGTGACGATGCCTATAGCTGATTTAATTATGCCTAAATTAGGCGAAAGTATAATGGAAGCAACCATTCTTAAATGGCACAAGAAAGTAGGAGACCATGTGAAGCTAGATGAGACTGTTTTAGATATTGCTACCGATAAAGTAGACAGTGAAGTTCCTTCAACTGTTGCAGGAGTTATCACCGAAATTTTATTCAACATCAATGATGTAGTTCCGATCGGCACAGCAATTGCAAAAATAGAAACGGCTTCTACAGCAAGTACTGTTCCGACCCAAGCTGTTACTCCAGTTCAAAATACCGAAAAAGTTCAAGAGGCAGCTACCCCGATTAAACAAGAACCAGATCTTGCCAATGAAGTACCATATTCTCCTAAATCAACAGCCATTGAAAAATTGCCTAAGCCAGCTGCAAATCGTTTTTACTCGCCTTTGGTATTAAATATTGCCAATAGCGAAGGAGTTGGTTTAAGCGAATTAGAAAGAATACCAGGGACAGGAAATGATGGCAGAGTTTCTAAAAAAGATATTCTACAATATGTTGCAGATAAAAAAGCTGGAAGAATTACTGCAATTCCAGATACACTTCAAACTGTACAAACAAATTCTGCATCAACTCTTCAAACAGTATTTCAGGCTCCACAAACAATGACTACTGCACCAGTAGAAGAAAAAATTGAACCTGTTCATGCAAGTATAGCGCCTAATTATTCGGCTCCATCCACTGCAATATCTACCTATTCGAATACAATATCTTCATCAGGTAAGTCATCTGATCCATCAAGTATAGTTCTTACAGGCTCAACTGAAATTATTGAAATGGATAGAATGCGTAAACTAATTGCCAATCACATGGTAAATAGCAAGCATACTAGCCCACATGTAACGAGTTTTGCTGAAGCAGATGTAACCAATATGGTTATATGGAGAGAAAAAGTAAAAAAAGAATTTGAACAAAGAGAAGGAACCAAAATTACTTTCACACCAATGTTTATTGAATGCATAGTGAAGGTAATGCAGAACTTCCCATTGATTAATTGTTCATTGGATGGAGATAAGATTGTAATTAAAAAAGATATTAATATCGGAATGGCTACAGCATTGCCATCTGGCAATCTAATTGTTCCTGTAATTAAAGGTGCAAATCAATTGAATATTGTTGGATTATGTAAGTCTGTAAATAATTTAGCAGATGCTGCAAGAAATGCAAGGTTAAAACCAGAAGACACAACAGGAGGTACATTTACCTTAACAAATGTTGGAACTTTTGGAAGCTTAATGGGCACTCCAATAATCAATCAACCACAGGTTGCGATACTAGCTGTTGGTGCTATAAAAAAACGAGCTGTTGTAATTGAATCTTCAAAAGGTGATTCGATTGGAATACGCCACATGATGTATTTATCTCTTAGTTACGATCATCGCATTGTAGATGGAAGTATTGGAGCAAGTTTTTTAACAGCAGTTGCCAAAGAATTTGAAAACTGGGATGTAAACAAACAATGGTTTCATTATATATAGCAATAGGCTTGATAAATAGATTAACAATTTATTTTAAAAAAGCCATCTTCCTGATGGCTTTTTTATTTATAGCAAAAGCGAAAGGACAAACACCTGGCTTAGGCACATGGTCGGTTGTTTCTAGTAAATATACCTTTGGCATACATTGGAATGTTTTTTTTGAGACACAATTAAGGTCGCAAAGTTTTTACAATAATTTCCACTATCACGAATACAAAGGCGGGGTTGGTTATAATTTCCAAAAAAGAATCAGCGCCATTTTAGCAATGGGTCATTATGTTACCTATCAACCGGATGGAAATTTCAAATCACCACAATTAGGCAATGAATTTAGAATCTGGGAACAATTTGTACTTAATAACAACATCAATCGATTAAAAATAGAACACCGTTATAGAATTGAACAAAGATTTACGAAAGATGGCTATAGAAATAGATTTCGATATCGCTTAAATGCACTCTACCCCATCAATAATGTAGTAATTAAAGAAAAGACATGGTATTTGAGCTTTAATAATGAAATTTTTCTTAATAACAATGGAATGATTTTTGAACAAAATAGAATGTATGGAGGCATCGGGTATCAAATGAATAAACAATTTACACTCCAAGCAGGTTTTATGAATCGTTGGGATAATTTTGGCCAGGGAAAACAGCAAAGTAAAAATTTCTTTCAAACTGTTCTATTGTTTTCTTTAAACGAATTTAAATCGGGAAGAGAACTTCATCCAAGCTCAATTGATTAATTCTCATTTGTAAAAAAGGAAAATACAGTGGTTCCGTAATTCCTTACAAAAGAGAATCCTTCAAATTTTTCATAAGCATTACGAGGTGTGTGTTCCAACACAAAAAAACCTCCAGGAGCTATTAATTGTTGCCCAATAATTTTTTTAGGTAACTCATCAATAGTGCCAAGCGCATACGGTGGTCCTGCAAAAATAAAATCATAAGAATTAGTACAAGATGCCAGAAAACTAAATACATCCATTTTTAGAAGTGTTAAATCCAGCATACCTAACATTGCTGCATTCTTTGCAATAAAAGCATACATAATCGGATCCTTTTCAACAATGGTTAAATTTGCAGCACCCCTAGAACCCAACTCGTAACTAATGCATCCAGTACCACCGAATAAATCGAGTGTTCGGATACCTTCAAAGTTCATTCGATTTTGTAGGATATTAAAAAGCCCCTCTTTGGCTATATCCGTGGTAGGCCGTGTAAAAGGCATATTTGTTGGTGGCTGTATTTTTCTTCCACCCCATTTACCAGAAATAATTCTCATAAAGCCAACTTATAAAAAGGACTAAAATAATGCGCCGGGTAATCTTTTTCAGCATTTTTAAAAACCCCAATGGATGGCAAAGAATCCATTTTTATTCTTGAGAATATTTTTGCCAATTGAATATAAATGTTAGATTCTAATTCAATCATTCCACTGATTTCTAGTGACAGATCCGATAAATCAAACTGATACTGTTGCACAATTCTTAACAAATAATACAAAACATCCTCTGAAGAAACATACCTATATGACTGAATCAATTGAAATTGCTCATCTTTCCAAACAGCTATAATAAAATGATGGGCGTAAAATTGCAACTTAATAAACTGCTGCTCCACACTGGGCCTTTGCATCACATCATTCAATAAATTGGAATAAGTATGCGCTGTTTGAAAAATTACAAATTGCCTACCCAATAACTCAATAATTGCTTTTTTAACCCTGTATGCATTGATAAATAATTGAGTAGCAATTGGTTTCTCGTATTTTACTTCGTTACGAATATTCTCTCCAAAAACCAAATTCAGGTAATCTTCTGCAGAAGTTGCAGTTAATAGTTTTTCAGGAACCATAATAGCTTCTACATTATTAAAATAACAGGTTACTTTTTTATAGCCATTATTGAATATTGAAGAGCTTGTTTTGATTTCATAAAAAACATCATTCCAATCGTCTTTTTCAGACATATCTAAACTAAACAATTCAAAAGCATTGATCTCTCCAGTTAAATCGGATTTTGCGATACAAACAATGGTTTCATCTGCAATTTCAAGAATCAATTGATGAGTTGAGCCATTTACGAGCTCTTCGTTATACAATCCTATTTTTTTTCTGGCCATTCTTACAAATTACTACAATTATATATAAAAAATCCAAGTCTTCAATATTCAGATTGGTTCAGGCATCAATTTACTACCTTTACACAGCATATGAGCCTTTCTAAAACCCCATTAAACTTACAATTAGATACAGGAAATAGACAAATCCTTCGTATTGCCATCCCCATTTCGGCTTCTATTTTAGTGCCACAAATAAATTTCATTACCAATAATATTTTTTTGAGTGGACTGGGGCAAAGAGAATTGGGTTTAGCTGGAATTACAGGGGTTTATTATTTATTATTTGCTGTTATTGGAAATGGGTTAAATAATGGTTTGCAAGCGTTGATATCCAGAAGAGCAGGGGAAAACAGAATAGATGAAATTGGTACTATATTTTGGCATGGGATTAGAATATCAATGGTTTTTGCATTATTTGGTATGCTTTGCACTTGGTTCATTGCTCCTATGGTACTTACTTGGTCTATGCATGATTCTACAAGTATAGAAATGGCCATCAGTTTTCTTTCTGTTCGAATATTGGGCTTACCAATCTTATATATCTATCAAATGAGAAATGCTTTATTGGTTGGAACCAATCAAAGCAAATACCTCATTTTAGGAACAGCTACAGAAGCGATTGTGAATGTAGTATTGGATTATGGATTTATTTATGGGAAACTGGGGCTTCCAAACTTAGGATTTAATGGAGCAGCATATGCTTCCATTATTGCAGAGCTGGCAGGTTTATTGGCTGTATTTGCCGTAATTAAGTGGATTGGGATAAGCAAACAACTGCATCTTTTCGAAAAAGTAAAATACCAACAAAAATACATTCGCCTAATTCTAGTTCAATCTTATCCATTAATTCTTCAACATGCAATTAGTATTTTAAGTTGGGAGTATTTTTATATTTTGATAGAACACCATGGATCCAAAGACTTGGCAGTTTCAAATACAATGAGAAATATGTTTGGCTTTTTTGGATGTTTCACCTGGGCATTTGCAGCTACCACCAATTCGATGGTTAGCAATGTAATTGGCCAAGGAAAAAAAGAAGAAGTTATTCCATTAATCCACAGGATTCTCAAATGGAGTTTTGGTTTTGCCTTAATCGTATTTTTAATTTTGAATATTTCTCCAAGAACCTTTCTAGGTATTTACGGACAAGGCGAAGATTTTATTATAGCAGCTATTCCAGTAATGCGCATTGTTTCAATAGCCATGTTAATAATGTCTATTGCTGTAGTTTGGGTAAATGCAGTAACCGGAACAGGCAATTCTAAAATGAATTTGTATACAGAAATTGCTACAATCGTATTTTATGTACTGTACGTTTACATTGTATTAGAAAAATACTTCCTTCCCATCACTTATGGTTGGATGAGTGAATGGTTGTATTGGGGCATTATGCTTATTCCCTCCTATTGGTATATAAAAAGCAATCGATGGAAATCGATAACAATCTAAGCTTTCAAATGATTTACCAAATCAATGTATTGTTGCATGGCTTCTTCTTTTGTAATGCCTTTTAATTTAGCCCAAGCTTCGTGCTTAAATTTTGCAACAAAATCAAATGCATTGGCAGGACCCGCTTCATTGTTGTCACCTTCAGTTCCTTGCTTAAACAAAGAATAGAGTTTTAACAATGTTTCATTATCTGGTTTTTCAGATAAAGTTTTGCTATTTGCTACTGCTTGTTGAAATAATTCTACTAGTTCCATTTGGTATGTTTTATGTTTATAATAACCTTATTGTAAAGATTCAAGCAACTTCGCCCCTTCTGCTTTAATAACAATATCTTCGCTAGTTCTTGTTGGTAATTTTATCAGTTTGCTTAATACTTCTATGGCTCTAGCGGGTTGGTGTGCTTCTTGGTAAGCTTTGCCAAGATCTAGATAATTAGTGGCAAAATAGGGCTCTATTGATTTGCATTTTTCCATCAAAGAAATAGCTTTATCCAAATCGCCATCCGGCAATCCGCCATAAAACAATTTTACGGCCATTTTTTTTATTCCCGAAAGCGTTACCATTTCTAAATGCCATTTGCCCAATGTATAATTGGCTTTTGCATGATTGGGGTTGATAGCAACTGCTTTATCGGCATATACTTTTACATCTTTTACAAAAGCAACAATTTTTTTATTTTCCGATTCTACATCAGTTAATTTCCCTGATGCCATGGCCATAGCATAATTGGCATCTGCACTATTGGCATCGGCTTGTAATGCCCTCTGTGCAAAAGCCAGCGCAGATTCATAAAACAGTCGCTTATTTTTTTTATCTTTCTCTTTGCTTCCTAAAATAGTGTTTAATTCAGCAGTTTTTACTAACGATTTTATATTGCTTGGGTTGGTTAATAATATTTGTTTATACTTTTCTATTGCCTCTATCTCTTTCAACTGCTTTTCAAAATTCTCGGCCTCTTTAAGCTGTACATTAATGTCTTGTGCATTTACTTGTAAAAAGCAAAATACCATCATTGCTGTTGTAATACAACGAAAAATCAATTTCATATTATTTTCTTTCAAGCGTAAACGATACACCCACCCTACCCTCAAATTGAACAATAGGTGGACGAACTTTATCAATCGAAACTGTAACCTTATTAGCTAGAGAAAATTGTGCCAAAATTGATTGAGCAATTTCGGTTACTACTGTTTCTAATAATGGGGTAGCTATTTCCATCCGTTTTTTAACCAACTCGTAAACTGATACATAATCGATGGATTCTTTCATGTGCAACACCGGCAATGTTACGGGCTGAACCCAAATATCAATATTGAGCTCAAAAAAATTGCCTAGTTTTCTTTCTTCGGAATAAATTCCATGGTAAGCAAAAAATTGAACATTTTTAAGATGAATCTGCAGCAAATTATTATATTTTAATCCGAAATAACCAATATCTAATATCTCTTATCTCCTATCTCTTATCTCTTATCTTATATCTTATATCTCCTATCTCCTATCTCCTATCTCCTATCTCCTAAAGGCCTTTGGCTGTTAAATATCGCTCCGCATCAAGCGCAGCCATACAACCACTACCAGCTGCAGTTACAGCCTGACGATAGTTTTTATCCTGTACATCGCCGGCAGCAAAAACGCCCTCGATATTGGTTTTGCTAGTACCTGGCTGAGTAAGAATATATCCTGTTTCATCCATATCTAAATATCCTTTAAAAATATCGCTGTTGGGTTGGTGACCAATGGCAACAAAAAATCCACTAATAGCAATTTCTTGTGTCACTTGAGTTTGGTTATTTTTAATTCTAACCGCTTCAACTTTTTTCTCCCCTAAAATTTCATCCGTATCGGTATTCCAATACACTTTAATATTGGGGGTATTCAAAACACGATCCTGCATCACTTTGCTTGCACGCATTTTATCTTTACGAATAAACATATGAACAGTAGTACACAATTTAGACAGATACATGGCTTCTTCTGCAGCTGTATCTCCTGCACCTACAATGGCTACTTCTTTGCCTTTAAAGAAAAAACCATCACATACTGCACATGCACTTACACCAAACCCATTCAATCGTTGCTCACTTTCGATACCCAACCATTTTGCAGAAGCGCCAGTACAAATGATTACAGCATCAGCATGAATTTCTTTTTCTTCATCAATCCATACTTTAAATGGTTGAGCAGAAAAATCTACTTTAGTTGCTAGTCCATAGCGAATATCTGTGCCCATTCTAGCAGCTTGTTTTTCAAAGTGCACCATCATTTCAGGGCCTTGTATACCATCAGGATAACCAGGATAATTTTCTACTTCCGTTGTTATGGTTAATTGACCTCCAGGTTGTATTCCTTGATACAATAAGGGCTTCATGTTGGCTCTGGCTGCATATATTGCCGCTGTATAACCTGCAGGACCAGATCCGATTATTAACACATGTACTTTTTCTATTGCTTCTTGTTCCATAATTGATTTTTTACACCAACAAATGTATCATTCACTTGCTTATTCAGCAGGAAGTTTTTACACAACCGTTTGTTATTTGGGGATAATGATATTTTTAAATGAAACAGCATATCCGCAAAATGCACCCAATGCACCATTATTGATATTGCCAATCACAACTCCAGGAGATGAAAAAGGATTACCAACAGATTGGTAGGTATACTCCCAAGTACGCCAAAAATCATAGGTTGCTTTATCGATATTGCTGTATTTAATACTTACAGTATCTCCCCTTTTAAAAAAGCCATAATTTTCTCTTTCCAGTGGAAAATTTTTATCTACCCCCTTGGGGATATCCACAGAATATACTTTTCCATCAATAACATTATCATCAAAAACACTATTATATCCAGGCAAAAACTCTGCTCTATTTACTTTTGTATAATATCGAATATAATTTCCCAACCCAAGCGGATCTGTAATTTTTGCCGAAATCACCCTGAAACTATCTGAAATAGGTCTGTTAGGGACCGGTTTAGACCACAATGAGTCGATGGTCTTTGTTAATATCGGTATGGTGGTTCTGCTAGAATAAGTTTGACCATTTAACTCAATGGTTAATTGATAATTTTTACCATAAGCGCCAATAATTGCGGCAGATGGATTGGTTGGATCATTGGTGTAGTATACCAATTTAAAACCTTGCACGTTTACGTCAACCAATTTCAGTAGACTGGTTTTAGTACCATCGGATAAGGTAACTTTTGCATTGCGAACAAATGACTTATTTAGATCGGCAGTATCAATAGTAGCAAAATAATTTAACGAGGTTGATAAAATTACGATTGGCTGAGCACCAGATTCAATTTGAGCATCCACCACCAATTTGGGCGCTAAATCTGGAGGTGTAATGGTAATGTCTTTCTCACAAGCCACTATGCCAGTAGTAATTATCATTAATAAAAGTAGAACGATCCGGCTCATATTGATGTACTAACAAAGATTCACCTAAAAAGATTAAAAAAACGCCCCTGTTTTACAGAGGCGTTAAAATAATATATTTTTAGCAGGAATTCTACCCCTGCCTATTGAATTACCCTAAATATGCTTTTAATGCGTTGCTGTATCTTGCTTTTTGCAAACGCTTAATTGCACGTTCTTTAATTTGGCGAATACGTTCTTTGGTTAAATCGTATTTCATACCAATTTGTTCGATGGTTACACCATTTTCTCCATCTAAACCAAAATAGGCATTCACAATTTCCGCTTCTCTTGGGCTCAACGATTTTAATACCCTGCGAATCTCTTCTCTTAATGAATCTTTCATCACATCCTCATCAGTATCATCAGAGCCTTCTAATAAATCGCCCATTGCAACATCTTCTGCTTCGTGAACAGGAGCATCTAAAGAAGTATGACGGGTATTGCTTTGAAAAATATTGTTGATTTCCGTTTCGCTCATTTCTAAAATCTCAGCCAATTCTTCTGTTGAAGGCTCGCGCTCATGCTCTTGTTCAAAAGCCATATAGGCTTTATTGGCTTTATTATAAGTTCCGATTTTATTCTGTGGTAAACGAACCAAACGTCCTTGTTCTGCTAAAGCCTGTAATATAGATTGACGAATCCACCATACAGCATAGGAAATGAATTTAAATCCTTTGGTTTCATCGAAACGCTGAGCTGCTTTGATCAATCCAAGATTTCCTTCATTAATCAAATCGCTTAAAGACAGCCCTTGGTGCTGGTATTGCTTAGCTACTGACACAACAAAACGTAAATTGGCTTGCACCAATTTATCCAAAGCACGTTGGTCGCCCATTTTGATCTTCTGCGCCAAAGTAGTTTCCTCTTCGGGGTTGATCATTGGGATTTTAGAAATTTCCTGTAAGTATTTCTCTACTGCCTGTGAATCTCTGTTGGTAATCTGTGTAGCGATCTTGAGTTGCCTCATGTTGTATTATTGCTTTAAGTGTATAACGAGAATAAGACTCCAAATGTTTCAAAAATGCTGTAAAAGGAGCACAAATTTATTCCAAACTATTGGAAGCGAGCAAAATTACACATTTTCACCCGAATTTTTGCAGTTTATATTGAAAAAAATAGTCAGATTTGCAAGATATGATTGATTATCGCTCAGATACCCTTACCAAACCAACAGCAGGTATGTTAGCTGCAATGCATAGCGCAAAAGTTGGAGACGATGTTTTTGGAGAAGACCCCACTGTGAATGAATTAGAGAGCTACAGCGCAAGCCTATTTGGGATGGAAGCCTCCCTTTTTTGCCCAAGTGGAACAATGACCAATCAAATTGCCATTAAATGTCATACCCAGCCAGGGGATGAAGTAATATGCGACCATCTTTCTCATATATATCAATATGAAGGGGGCGGAATTGCCTTTAACTCAGGGGCTTCTGTACGTTTATTAGAAGGAAATTTTGGCAGAATCAATGCCCAACAAGTAGAAAATGCCATCAACCCAGATGATGTTCATAAGCCTATTACATCCCTTGTTTCTTTAGAAAACACAGCTAATCGAGGAGGAGGAACATGTTATCAATTTAATGAATTTCAATTAATTAAAGAAGTTTGTTTAAAAAATAATTTGAAGCTTCATTTAGATGGAGCGCGGCTATTTAACGCCATTATTGCTCAAAAAGAAAAGCCTGCAGATTATGGTAAAGTATTTGACTCTATTTCCATTTGTTTAAGTAAGGGATTGGGGGCTCCTGTAGGCAGTGTTTTATTAGGCAATAAAGACTTTATCAAAAAAGCTAGAAGAATTCGAAAAGTGTTTGGTGGCGGAATGAGGCAAGCTGGTATTATTGCCTCCGGAGCGCTGTATGCAGTTCAACATCAAGTTGATCGTTTACAGGAAGATCATGATCATGCCCAAATGATTCTTTCAGCTTTGAAGCAAAAAGACTTTGTTGGAACCATCAATCCTGTGGAAACCAATATTATTTTATTTGAAGTTAAAGGAAGATTCACCGCAAAAGAATTAGAAAAAAAGCTTCTTGATCAAGGCATCAAAACTATTGCAATGACATCTACACAAATTAGAATTGTAGTGCATTTAGACATAACTCCTGAAATGGTAGCTGAAACCATTAGGGTAATTGAAACCTTATAGATAACTTTGCAATCTTCTAATAATAACTGTTTTATCCAATATATGTTACCTAGAATTAACCCAACGAATACACAAGCCTGGTTTTTATTAAAGAAGCATTTTGAAGATGAAATGAGTCGTAAGCATATGAAGGATTTGTTTGCTGCAGATCCTGAAAGGTTCAATGCTTTCTCACATTGTTTGGACCAAATGGTATTTGACTATTCTAAAAACATCATCAATAAAAAAACTTTACAGCTATTACTCCAATTAGCAGAAGAATGCAAATTAAGTGATGCCATTCACGATCTTTTTGCAGGAATTAAAATCAATGAAACTGAGTACCGTCCTGTGCTTCATACAGCTTTACGCAATTTTACTGATACACCGATTTTGGTTGAGGGCAAAGACATCATGCCTAAAATTAATAAAGTATTGGAGCAAATGAAATTGTTCTGTGATAAAGTGCATAGTGGAAAATGGAAAGGTTATACAGGCAAAAAAATCAAGTATATCGTTAATATTGGAATAGGTGGTAGCGACCTTGGACCTGTAATGGTAACTGAAGCATTGAAACCATATTGGATTGAAGGAATCAGCACTTATTTTGTTAGCAATATCGATGGAACTCATATTGCGGAAACATTGAAAAAAGTAAACCCAGAAGAAACGCTTTTTTTAATTGCATCAAAAACATTTACTACTCAAGAAACCATGACCAATGCGCATACGGCAAGGGATTGGTTTTTAGCATCTGCTATTGAAGAAAAACATATTACCAAACATTTTGCTGCACTAAGTACCAATGAACAACTGGTTACTGAATTTGGAATTGACCAAGCCAATATGTTTGAATTTTGGGATTGGGTTGGTGGAAGATATTCTCTCTGGAGTGCAATTGGTTTATCCATTGCATTAACAATCGGATACAATCATTTCGAACAATTACTCCGCGGCGCTTCTTTGGCCGACGACCATTTTAGATCCGCCAAATTTGCGGATAATATTCCTGTATTAATGGCTTTAATTGGCATTTGGTATACCAATTTTTTTGGTGCACAAAGTGAAGCGATTTTACCATACGATCAATACATGCATCGTTTTGCAGCTTATTTTCAGCAAGGAAACATGGAAAGCAATGGTAAAAGTGTAGATAGAAAAGGCAATCCCGTTAACTATGCAACAGGCCCAGTAATTTGGGGAGAACCCGGCACCAATGGTCAACATGCATTTTACCAGTTGATACACCAAGGAACATTATTGATTCCTTGTGATTTTATTGCACCAGCCATCAGTCATAACCCCATTGGCGATCATCATGCAAAATTGATGTCTAACTTCTTTGCACAAACCGAAGCCTTGATGAATGGAAAATCGGAAAACGAAGTAAAAGTGGAAGGAATGAAAGCCAATAAATCTGACGAAGAGATTCGAAACCTCGCTCCTTTTAAAGTTTTTGCAGGCAATAAACCAACCAACTCATTTTTATTAAAAGAAATCAACCCCCATTCACTGGGAATGCTCATTGCATTGTATGAACATAAGATATTTGTTCAAGGTGTAATTTGGAATATTTTCAGTTTTGACCAATGGGGTGTAGAATTAGGAAAGCAAATGGCCAATAAAATTTTGCCAGAATTATTAAGCAATGATAAAGTAAAAGACCATGATAGTTCTACCAATGGTTTGATCAATGCATTTAAAGAAATGAGCAAAAAATAACTAATCTATGAACGAATTAGTTATTCGACCTATTGAGCAGAAAGACAATGCTATCATTGCCTATATTATAAGAACTGCGTTAACAGAATTTGGGGCCAATAAACCCGGAACAGTATTTTATGATGATAGCACCGATCATCTTTTTGAGCTGTTTAGCAATGAACCAAAAAGCGCCTATTTTATTGGCGAAATCAATGGAAAAATAATTGGTGGCGCTGGCATTTATCCTACCGAGGGATTGCCATCAACTACTTGCGAACTCGTAAAAATGTATCTCTCTAAAGAAGCACGTGGTATAGGCTTGGGCAGAAAAATGATTGATCACTGTTTATTTGTTGCCAAAACAAAAGGATTTAATCAAGTATACCTAGAAACGATGCCAGAATTAAAAAAGGCAGTTGCTGTATATGAACAATTTGGCTTTGATTATTTAAGCGGCCCAATGGGAAACAGTGGGCACAATGGATGTGATATCTGGATGATCAAAAATATTTGATCACCACAAATTACGAGGACACCAATCTCCCCATTTATTACCCAATAAAAATCCTATTAAAATTTCGTGAGTACCTCTACTCACTGTATTGAGTCTAGAGGTTTGTAGATCGTAAGAGTATCCAATGTTAATTGAATGATTCAGGTTAACACCCAACATTGCAGCAAAACCATCATTGTATCGGTAAGAAGCGCCGAGCCACATAATATCTTGGTATTGAAATTTTGCGTTGATATCATATCCTACTGGTAATGGACTAATGTATCGGATTAACATAGAAGGAAGAAAAGATACATCATCAGACATTTGCATTCTATAACCAGCACTTAAAAATAAATGTGGAATTAGTTTTCCTCCAGTTAGCGAAACTGTATTATCCGAAAAAGATACATTTTGTGGAACAATTTGTTGTGCTGATAAGCCAACAAAATAATCTTTCGAATACAACCATAACCCCGCACTTACATCGGGCTTTAGTCGATTGATGATGCCACTACTTCCTACAGCAGGATCAACAGTTATTGATCCAAAATCAAGTTTGGACGCATCTAAACTTACATTGGTCATTCCAACAGAAACCCCTGCAGATAAATTGGTTCTGGGAGAGAGCCCAACATGATAGGCAAATGTTCCGTATGCAGCAAATCGATTTAATGGGCCTGTTTTATCGTTGATAACAGTAAATCCAACTCCAGCATGTGGGTCTGCAGCCGTATAATCTCTCCAATAAGCTTCCCCTCGTGGGTTCTCTCCTCTTGCTCTAAATGTTGTGGCCGACGATCTGTCGTAATTGCTTTTTTTTAATGGCCCATGTATTGATAAATAAGTTGTTACTGGTGCATCTTGCAAACCTACCCATTGCATCCGATGACTGGATTTTACGTCCCAATAATTTTCGATACCAGCAACAGCAGGATTGATGATATAATTATTCATGATGTATTGAGTATAGTATGGCCTTTGCTGCGCAAATACACCAATGTTTAAACAACAGCACAATATGATGATTATTTTACTTCGCATTGCTTATCGAATAATGGTTATTGATCCTGTAATAATTTTTCTACCATTCTTAGGATTAATTATATAATAATAAGTTCCTATCGGTAGTGCTTTACCATTTACTGTTCCATCCCATTCCACATCATATCCTATACTACTGAAAACTGCTTGACCATATCGATTGTATACATCCACAGTTGCTCCAGGATAGCTTTCTAAATATTGAATTCTCCAACGATCATTGATTCCATCTCCATTAGGTGAGAATGCATTAGGAACAATCGGAGACAATAAAAGTTTAATAAACACTGTATCAGAAACCGTACAACCTCCAATTCCTGTTAAAAACAATCTGTATCGGATATCTCCCAATGGAGTAGTTACAGGAGTAGAATCGGTATCATTGTTTAAATAAGTTGGTGGGGCCCATAGATAAGAAAGATTGGTTCCATATACATATTTGGGAACAATTTTTAGCGTGCCGCCTTCGAGCACATTGATTTTTGAAACCAACGTTAATTTAGGATATGGATGTACGGTTATGTTTTTACTAACCGTATCACTCACACAACCATTGATATTGTAAAAGAAATATTTAATGGCAAAAGTTCCAGAATCGGTAAATACTTTAGTAGGATTTTGCAAAGTTGAATTAGTACCTCCACTTAAATCCCAGTTCCAACTAACGGTTGCTCCACTGTTAATTAAATCGCCCAGGTCGCGAAATTGAATAGCGTCTCCAACACATACTTCTAAAGGAGTTGCGGAGAAAGATGCTTTAGGCCAAGGATAAATAGTAGTTAATGATTTAGTTAATGAATCTACGCAAGCATCTTTAGAGGTGATTTTTAATTGCACATTTACAGGTCCCAAAGCAGTGTACTTATGGGTTGGCTCTCTTAATGTAGATGTTGTTGGATCATTGGGGTCACCAAAATTCCAACTATAACTAAACAGGGCCTCTGAGTTATCTGCAATAGTTGATTGATTGGTAAAACTACCACGTCCATCAGGTAAACAAATACTAGGTAAGGTAAATGCCGGAATAGGCAATGGATTTACTTTAATTGTTTGTTGATTAACCGTACTTATACATCCACTATCGGTTACTACTTGTAAACTTGCCGTATAAGTTTGAGCAGTTAAATATTTTTTGTTAAACACCCCTGCTGTTGTGTTAGAAAGGGTGCTGCCATCACCAAAGATCCAGTTACGTGAAACGATATTGCTATTGCTAACATTGGCAACAGAACTATCTGTAAAATTCAACTCATTTTTTTCGCATAAAATAGACTGAACACCCCATTTAGCAACTGGTGAAGGCCATACCGTTAAGGGTTGATAAGCAGAGTCTTTACAACCTGCCGTGTTCTGAACAAAATATTTGATGGTATCATTTCCTACACCGGTTGTGATTGGATTTAATAACCCAGCTACAGTTATACCTTTACCAGAATAAGTAGCTGTTGCTGCAACTGCAGAAACAAATGTGCCTTGTGTTAATTGCCTTGGCGCAGCATCATAACAGATATCTCTGATGTCAGTGAAAGTTGCCTTGGGGGCATTGAGCAGAATTACTTCTTGACGAACACTTTTTCTACAAACAGAAGAGTTTCCAGAATAAGCGGTGATTTTGATGCCTACCTTTTTGGTTGCTGGATTTGCAAATGCAGTATATAAATTGGCGTACAGATTATTAGGTATAGGATTTTCATCTCTCGAAAAAATCGTAGGAGAACCAATTGTATCCCAATACACATCCATACGAGTTATACTACCAAAATCAACTGTGGATGTATTAATTATTCTAATAGAGTCGTTACTGCATAAAGGATTGGCCATTTGTACAGAAAACGATGCATTGGGTATACTTCCATTTACCGTAAACGGACTGCTTAAAGAAGCAACACAATTATTATTGGAAGTTACAGTTAGTGATACAGTATAATTTCCAACCGTATTGTATTTGGGTGCAGGGTTTTTTAAAGTGCTAGTTGAAAATGTTGGACCTGGACTTATTGCAGGTGTTCCATCATTTAATTTCCATGCATATACAAACTGAGCCTCGGTGCCATCCGCAATTTTACTGGTATCCTGAAAAGGTGCATTGGCATCAGCCAAACAAACTTCAGGAATAACAAACCCTACTTCTGGCAAAGGATTAATTTTAAAGCCTGGAATTCTAAATGTATCACTGATACAACCTGTGTTAGATGCTGTAACTAAGAAAACATTTTTAATTCCCCAAGTAGTATAATTAGTTGTTCTTGCAGTAGATGTTGTTAAGGTATCTGTTGGAGAACCATTATCTAGATTCCATGTGTATCGAACGATGGTGTTGTTTGCGGTTCCTGGAGTTATAGTAGACCCATCTGTATATACAATATCCCCTTTTTCACATCTTATTGCAGGAAAAGTAAATAGCGACAACGGCTTTGCAGAAACATTGATTGGTTTAGTTACTTGTGCAATACAACCAAAATCAGTTATACTAGTTAACTTAGCCGTATAATTATTTGGTGTTGTAAATGTTTTAGTGGGATTTTGTACAGAGGAAGTTGTGCCATCACTAAAATCCCAAAGCCATCTTACAATATTTCTACCTCCCCCATCTGATAAATCAGTTAAAGCAATTGCATTGTTGATACAACCATTGGATACTATATTAAAATCGGCAATTGGAGCTGCATTCACTACTATATTGTCTGTAATTTCTTGTTGATTATTATTACTACATCCATCAGGTTGAACAACTGTACTGGTGGTAGTGATTTTTACAGGATATGTTCCTGCTGCATTAAATCTAAAAGTTTGCGGAACTCGATACAAATAATATGTTTTACCATTTGAAACATATGTTGAATCGAATCCATTACCAATAGTTGGAATCGTATAAAGAAATGGAGATGTCCCCGAACTCAAAGATGCTGCTCCTCCAAAATCTACAATAATCTCTGTAGGCTTATAAGTAAGTGCTAGATTTATTTTAAAAGGTGTATTAACACAAGTTGCAGAATATGATACATTACTTGCAGAAAATTCATTGGAGATAGAAATTGGTGGATTTAAGTCAATCACATTTGTACCAGCTGAATATCCATATGATTCTGCACTTCCAAATCCATAGCAAATAGCATTAAATCCACTATCAGAAGTTAAACGTATACTAGAAGAGCTAGAAGATCCAATTACAAATTGTTTTTGTAAATATGAAAATCCAGTAGTTCCGATTGGAATAAATGAAGCGGCTGGTTCAACTACACCATTGATTTTAAAAGAGGAAATCGATGTTCCTGCATTTTTAATAAACACATTTATATTCTGGTCAGTGATTGCTTGTTTGGGTGATAAAAAAACAGTGATATCGCTAATGCTTTGCTCAACCGGATTTAATAAGATCATATCAGGGTCTCCTGATCCTAAATCAAGATTTTGCGTTAAGCTATATTGAGCTACTGAAATTGGTTTATCAGCATCAATAATAATTGGTGGCTTAAAGGCATTACTTACCCTCGTATCTGAGAATTGAGTATAAATGGCACCTTTATTTAGAGTGATAGGATTTGCTCCGTTCGTAAGTATAGTAGTGTTATCCTCACTTGCGATAATTCTATAATTTAGTAAATTCTTACCCCTAAAAGGAGTAATCCCATATTTTCTTCCCCATGAATTAATAGGGTAACACTGCTGATACAATGGATCAATTGAAGATCCTGTGCCTGATAATGTTGTATTTATTCCCAATGAAGAACTTCCAGAAAAAACAGCTATTTTTTTACATGAATTGGCACCAACTCCAACTGACTCAATTAAAGTACCTGAAACATCTTGGGCATCTTGAAATTGATATACATCACCTGCTTTAGGCAAATCAACTAAAATAGGTGAAGCTGCAGCTACTCCATCTCTTTTTAAATTTATTCTAAGACTGGTATTATCTTCTGTTGCAACTATACTAAATTGAGACCTTGCGGTTTCTCCTAAAGCGGTTCCAGAAGAAGTTTGTGTCCATGAAATGGCATAATAAGTTTTTCCAAGCACAGGTGTTGGTAATACTAAACTTGCAGCAGATCTTGCCCCAGCAAACATATGTGCATATACCACAACTGCAGGTTGACCAGCATCCACTGTAACTCTAATTCCTCGGTTGGTTACAATTCTAGAAGGATTAGTAAAAGTTGCAGCTTCCGCTCCACTTATATAAGAAGTAGCTCTATTTAAAACTACTTCTGTTGTTTGATTAGCTAAAACTGTAAAAGTTTGAACAGTTCCATTGTATTCAATTTTTCCTGAAGAATTTTTGTCGGATGTTAAATAAACAGATAGGGTTGCTAAACTTGACCCTGAAGGTTGATGAGGCGGGAACACCAACCAAAAATCCTTTCCTTTATTAGAAAAATCCTGGGCAGCTATTTGCCCCGCAAGCAAGCTCAACCAAATAATCAGAATCAGTCTACAAATCTTCATTGCTACTAGGGGTTACACAATCAATAAGCCATTAAAAATAACGAAAAGCACTCTATTAACCCATAAAAAATGCGTTAAAATCGGTTATTGTTGCTTTTAACCTGGTAAATATATATAAGAAATTATTTCAATATTGTTACTGAACCACTAATGGTTGGTTTTCCATTTTTTGGATTGATAATATAATAGTAAGTACCAATAGGCAATGGCTTGCCTTTAAAAGACCCATCCCATGGGGTAGTATAATTAATTACTTGATAAACAAGTTGACCATAACGGTCGAAAACATCTACAGTTGCCTCGGGGTACCTTTCTAAATATTGAATCTTCCAAGTATCATTAATTCCATCTCCATTGGGCGAAAATGCATTGGGGGCTTTGGGTGGCTTTAACACTAAAATGAAAATATCTTTTGAAACTATGCATCCCCCTTCCCCTGTTAATTGCAAGGTATAAGTGATATCATCCGCGGCAGAACAAATTGGATTAGCAAGGGTTGGGTTATCCAAATAAGTTGCTGGTGTCCATAAAAAACGGAGGTTATTTCCAAATAAAGAATCCGGAATCAATGGAATGGGCTCTCCAAAAAACAAGTTCTGCCTATTGCGTAAAAATAGTTTTGGATTGGGGAAAACAGTTAGCGTTGATTGAGCAGTATCACTTCTACATCCATCAGTGTTGTTAAAATACATACTGATATTTACCAAACCTGAATCAGAAAATTGTTGCCTTGGGCTTTTTAATAAAGACCTGCCACCTGTTCCAAAATTCCAAAAATACGATTGAATCGAACTAGAAACCCCATTGCTTAAATCTTGAAAATTAACTGATTGATTGGCGCAAATTTGCGAAGCCGATTGGCTATATTTTGCTTTGGGTTGTGGAAAAACTGAAATTGTTTTCTCTATAAAGTTCACACATGAACCTCCACCGGTATATGCCACCAATCGAATTGTGTAAGATTGCGCATTCGGTAATTGAAGGTCTGGATATTTGTGAGCATAAATTTTATCTGTCAATGGATCATCATCTGTATCTTTTTGAGAAGGATTATTTAAATAGTCCCAATAAATTTCTACTCTTGCAATAGCACCAATATCTACAGATGATTTATTCTTAATTTGAATAGGTGCTGGTTGACAAAATGGATTTGTTCCTACCAATTCAAAATCGGCCTTTGGGTTTGCACCATTTACAAAGAATGGTTTATCTACTTTTATGGAACAACCAGAAGTGGCTGTTACTTCCAAGCTTGCAATATATGGACCTGGTGCGGGATACCTTACTAAGGGCATCTTTGAAGTACTAGTTGCAGGTAAGCCTCCTATAAAAGTCCATTTTCTGGTAAGAAATGCACCTGTTCCATCTGATATAGTGCTCTCGTCATTAAAAGGTGCAAACGCATCATCCAAACAAACCTTAGGTGTTTTAAAAATAACTACGGGTGTTGGCTTAATAGAAAAAATAGGCTTAAATGCATCACTTGGGCAGCCCGTATTAGAGCGTACTATCAACCCAATATTTTTTACGCCCTCAGTTGTGTATTGTTTTGTTTGAGCAACACCCGTAATCAATGTATCAATTTTTTGTCCATTGTCGAAATCCCAAATCCATGATTGAATGGTATTGTTATTGGGGCCAGCAACCAATGTTGAAGTATTGGAAAAAACAATATCGGTATTTAAACAATTGGGAGTAGAAAAATTAAATCTTGCAATTGGTTTATTGGACAACTCAACTGTTTTGGTTGTAGTAGCAACACATCCAAAATCGGTAATAGAAGTTAGTTTAACAGAACTGGTGTATGCATTGATATTTCTTGCAACATTTTTTGTATTCACAACTGGACCTGATCCAAAATCCCAAAACCATTTATACACTTGTCTTCCAAATCCATTGGTAGAATCGCTGAACAATACGCTGGTATTGATACAACCATTGGTTGAGATAGAAAAATCGGCAATTGGAGGATCGTTCACCACAACATTGTCTTCAATATCCTGGTCATTATTATTACTACACCCATCGGATTGAGGCACTACAGATGTAGCTACAATTTTCACCGGAAATGAACCCGTTTTATTAAACTTATAGGTATTGGGAATTTCATACACATAAAAGGTTTTCCCATTCGAGAAATAACTTGAATCCGGCCCACTTGGAGGTGTATAAACAAACGGATTCGTTCCAGTTAAATTGGGATTGGTTCCAAAATCAACTTTGAGTTTTATTGCTAAATAAGGTATGGTTACTTTAACCCTAAATGGTGCATTGGTGCAAGTAGCTGAATAACTAATACCACTGCTAGCAAATTCATTTTTTAAGGATATGGGTGGATTTAAATCTACAATATTGGTTCCTGCATTGTATCCATAACTTTCGGCATCACCAAAACCATAAGCAATTGCATTGAATCCAATATCGGAATACAATGCATGTGACGCACCAGAACCAACTGGAATCATGGCATAAGAATAATTGGGATCGCCAGGGTGCGTTTGAAACGAAACTCCACCCATTCCATCTAATGTAAAACTGTTTACGCCTTCATTCTTAATAATTACATTGATAAAACTTTGATTGATCTGAAAACTACTGGCAGAAAAAACAGTGATTTTATTAATGGTTTGTTCTACAGGGCTTAAGTAGATCATTTCAGGATCACCATCACCTGTATTGCCTTCTGCATTTTGAGTAGTACAAAATTGGGCTACTAAAATTGGCTTGTCTGATTCAATGCTATTGGGAGTTGGTGGATTAAAACCGATTTGATTGCCGTTTTTAAACTCATAAAAAAATCCATTTTGCAACAAGGAGAATGGCAACTGCACTCCATTTAAATAAACAATGGTAGAAGGATCTTTTACGCAAACCCTAAAAAAATTATTGGGTTGAGATCCGGTTGGTGCTGTTAGATACTTGGTACCCCAGGCGTTAGAAGGAAATGCTTGGGCAATAAAATTGTCTGAAGATCTATTGGGTTGATTTGTACCGGGCCTAGGTGGACCAATTCCAATATTCATCTTGCCTGTTCCAGAAAAAACTGCAATTGGTTTACACCCAGTGCTTGTAGTGCTAATCGACCTAATTTTGGAGCCAGTTAAATCTGCACCAATTTCACCATTTGTTACTCCCATTACATGATAAATCTGACCCTTATTTAATTTATAGGGCAATCTTGTTGCTACACCAACTGGTAAGCCATTTAAATTTGCAGCACTTGGCGTTATTTCTACCGTGGTACTGTCTTCTGTTGCAATAATGAAAAAGAATGCATTGGAATTAGGTTCATTTGAATTTTGTGTGTAACCCACTGCATAATACTCTTTACCCAAAGTATTGGTAGGAAATAAAACAGAAGCCCCAGAAACGTTCATATTGAAGTTATGAACATATGCAACGATAGATCGGTCGCTAGTTATATGTATGCCTTTATCTGATAAACCAGGACTTGTTAAACGTACATCTTGTGAACCGATTTTAGGAATAGCTTCACTAATAGTTACTTGATTGGCAATTACTTGATAGGTTTTAGAATAGCCAACTCCTGGTATCTCTACCAAAACGTTGGCATTTTGATCAGATGTAAAATACAATATCAAATTTTGGGCATTATAATTAGCTGGTAATTGCGCGGGATCCATCCTTACATGATACCCATATCCCAACCAAAAATCTTTGCCTTTATTGGAGAACTCTTGGGCATACAATGAACAACAGATGATGCTCACTAAAACACTCAAGATCCACTTTTTTCCCCTCATGATTTGTAGCTAAATTGAAATGGTACATCCGTTATTTAGTAAAACTAGCATTCTACATTTAAGTTCAATAAAAAGACCCATTATTTTAACGAATCGTTGCTTTTTAAATAAGACAAAGCAGCTGGTCCGGTACAACACAACAGGTCAATAATACTTAAATTGGGTTTGAATCCAATTCGGTCTTCGAATACCTGGGTATATTTTATTGGCGAATCAATTTGATCATAGTTTTTGGGCAAATAGGTATTTCTTAAATCATTTACAATCAAACCAGGCTTTTCATCTTGTTTTTGGGAAAGATTCAACTTTAGTTCGGCTTTTAGTTTTTGAATCACCCAATGAAGGATCGACCAATTAAGGTCGAACAAGTAGACAGGCTTTTGCTCCAATAAGGCGAAAAGCTCATCTCTATAATATTCAAAAAAAGGTGTTCGGTTAAAACATGCTTCCATCGACCGGCAATGTTGCAATACCCAATTTTCTTTGTAAGCAATCTTTACCTCCCGGATAGGGGTATGCTGGTTTCTGCCATTTTCTATCGGAACGGATAATTGAATCAACCCATTGGCTCCCGGAATAATACATCTATTTCGAAAACTCATTTTTTGGAAACTTTCATATTGATCTATTTCTATATATGAAAAGTTAAACAACATTTTATAATAATTAACTGTTCCAAAGTATTGATTTTCAATTATTAGTGATTCCATTAAAATTTTTTTTTAACAATATTAATTTCAGGTTCATTTATGGTTGAAAAAGGAGTATATTATATTAATATAAATTCAAGTAGAATATTATATTATATTAATAATCAATGTTTTAAACATTTTTATTGATACTAAATATATGAGCAAGCAATGCAAACCTTGAAAAATCATCAAAAGCTAATATTATTAGTATTAATTTAAAGGCAATTTAACCTTATTTTGCATTAATCTCAACAAACTAATTATATCATTGCTATAATCTCATTAAATTGAAGACAACCCTACTTTTGTTATTAAGCGGATTTCTTTTAGTGGCTTGCACCAAGCCAAAGGAATTTGAATACCGAGACGTTCGGAAAGTAAAACTAAATTCCCTAGGCTTTAACCAAAGCTCGTTGAGTTTTGAAATTGTGTATTATAACCCCAATCAGTTTGGCTTAGACCTCAGAAAAGTGGATAGTGATGTATTTTTAGACAGTTTGTTTTTAGGAAAATTTCAGTTAGATACAATCATGCACATTAACCGAATGAGCGAATTTGCCCTTCCAGCCACCATTCAATTAGACATGAAAAATCTACTGAAAAACTCAGTTAGCATGTTATTTCACAAACAAGTCTTGATTGAAGCTAAAGGAACCGTAAAAGTGGGTAAAGGGGGTATTTTTAAGACTGTGCCATTCAATTATCAGTCGAAGCAGGCTTTGAATCTGTTCTAAAACAGGGTCAGAAATTAAATACTGCCTTGATTCATTAATTATAGGGTTGAATATGGCAGGGCTTTTTGGGTTGAGGCCCGCCCCCATCTTCTGGTCTTTTACAAATAGGTGGTAATTTTTTGTAGGCTTCTGGCTCTGCTTTTTCGTCGTCTGCATCAAATCCTGCGTTATTCAGCGCTGTTTTAATAGTTGATTCATCTGTTCGGTCTGGCCAAAACTGCACTTTAATTTCCCCTTGTAATAGATTGATCTTCCATTGAATCATTCCAGATTCCATATTGGCCTTATTTTCTACAACCAAGTATTTTTCCAATCGCTCTTTACATTCCCAGCATTTTAAATTGGCTGATTTAATGGTTACCCATTGCTGTTTAGGCATCTGAGCTTTGCTAATTAAACCCATGATCATTAAAAGAAAGGTTAAGCAGATTTTCATAGGAACTATATTGGTTATTGGATATTAGTTATTGATTATTGGCTATCTAGGTCATTTCATCTTTAATCTTTCTAAATTCTTATCTCATATCTCTTATCTCATATCTCTTAACTCATATCTCTTATCTCTTAATTCTTATCTCTTATCTCATATCTCTTATCTCATATCTCTTATCTCATATCTCTTAATTCTGCTCTCTTATCTGCCCCAAACTGAAGGGGCTAGGCTCCAATCCATTAAAAGCGCTTTGTCTTCTTGGCTTACTATGCCCTTTTCAACCGCCAAATCAATCATTGTAGCATAATTGGTTAAAGATCGAGTTTGCACGCCTGCATCTTGAAAAGCTTTAACAGCATGATCAAATCCATAGGTGAAAATAGAAACCATTCCTACAATATGCACATCCGCAGCTTTTAGTACATCTACCACTTGCAAACTGCTTTTACCCGTAGAAATGAGATCTTCGATAACCAATACCTTTTGCCCCTTGGTATAAGCGCCTTCAATTTGATTACCTAGCCCATGCTCCTTTGGCTTAGGACGAACATACATAAAAGGTAGTTTCAACTGATCTGCCGCCATAGCGCCCCATGGAATACCAGCTGTTGCTACCCCAGCCAATGCATCCGCTTCAGGAAAATGTTCAAATATTACGTTACAGAGTTCACTTTTAATAAAATCACGTACATAAGGGAATGATAATACTTTTCTGTTATCGCAATAGATTGGGCTTTTCCAACCACTGGCCCAGGTAAATGGGTTATTGGGACTTAATTTAACAGCTTCTACTTGTAGCAATTTTTCCGCTACGGCTTTTTCATTTGTCATGCAACGAATGTAAAACCATTTTTGAATTGGAAAATGACAAAAATTAATTGAGTTTTGATAATATGGATAAAAAGCGAATAATTGCTGCAGGTGGTTTGGTTTTTAATGACCGAAATGAATTACTCATGATCTATAGGCGTGGGTTTTGGGATTTACCAAAAGGAAAATTAGATCCTGGAGAAAGCATTGAAGCTTGTGCCATTAGAGAAGTAGAAGAAGAAACGGGACTCAAGGAAATTGAATTGGGAAAGTTTATAAGCATCACGCTTCATGAATATTTTGACACCTATTTAAAAGAAGAAGTGATCAAAGAAAGTCATTGGTATCATATGAAAGTGAAAGGTGAACCTAGTTTAATTCCACAAACCGAAGAAGATATCAGCCAGATTAAATGGGTTGATTCAATGGCTTTACCAGATTATCTTAAAAATACTTATTCAACCATTATAGAAATAATCAAGCTTTTTTCTTCATCACAGCTACCGTAATTCTACTAACACAAATGATTCTTTCTGAATCATCATAAATTTTGATATCCCAAACTTGAGAACTCGATCCAATATGTATTGGCTTGGAAATACCAGTAACAAATCCACTCCGTACACTGCGCAAATGATTGGCATTAATTTCTTGGCCAACACATAGGTATTCATTTAAATCGATCACCATGGCTGCCCCAAAGCTGCCCAATGTTTCTGCTAAAACAAGTGATGCGCCACCATGCAATAAACCGTAAGGTTGTTTGGTACGATCGTCTACAGGCATTCTAGCCTTCAAAAAATCGGGGCCTATTTCTATTAACTCAATCCCAAGATGTGCATCTAATGTATTTCTTGGTATACCCTCAAAATCTTTGAGAGAAAGGCTTTTATTAAACCAGATATTCATTACTTTTTTATTGAATCAATTACTGCCTGTGGCAAAAAAGGTGAAGCATTTCCACCATTGCGTAAAATATCTCTTACAATAGTTGATGCTACTGATGTATATTTTGGCTCTCCTGTTAGAAATATCGTTTCAATATTGTTATCCATGGTTCTGTTAGCGTCTGCAATTGTTTTTTCATATTCAAAATCGCTCACGTATCTTATCCCCCTTAAAATAAATCGAGCCCCAATTTTTTCGCAGTAATGAACAGTTAATCCATCATAAACAACACTCTCAACCCTTGGTTCATCCTTATAAATTTCTTTGAACCATTCCATTCTTTGTGCTGCACTAAACATGGGATTTTTAGAAGAATTAATTCCAATACCAACATAAATTTTATCAAACAAAGGCAATGCTCTGTTGATGATATCGATATGACCAAGTGTTACTGGATCAAAGGTTCCGGGAAATAAACAGATTCGCATTGGGAATTAAGAATTATGAGTTATGAATTAAGATATACAGTTGTTGAGTTGAGAAAGATGAATTAAAAATGATGAGATACAATTTATGAATTATTAGCTGTCATCTCTTCCTGCTAATAAATACAAAACAGCCATTCTCACTGCAACGCCATTTTCTACCTGATTTAAAATAATAGAATGTTTACCATCTGCCACGTCACTGTCTAATTCTACCCCTCTATTAATAGGACCAGGATGCATAATTACAATCTCTTTTCCCAGACTTTCTAGATTACCTTTCTTAATACCATAAGCCAAATTATACTCTCTTAATGAAGAAAACAAGGGTTGATTTTGTCTTTCTAGTTGAATTCTCAACACATTGGCTACATCACACCATTTAAGCGCTTCTTGTAAGTTATAAGTAACTTTTACACCCAAAGCTTCGCCTATATAAGTAGGAATTAATGTTGGAGGCCCAACCACCATCACTTCTGCTCCCATTTTCTTCAAAAGATATAAATTGCTCAAAGCAACCCTACTATGCATGATATCTCCAATAATGGCAACTTTAAGGCCTTCAATCCTGCCGAATTTTTCTTTCATCGAAAATGCATCGAGTAAAGCTTGGGTTGGATGTTCATTAATACCATCACCAGCATTTACTATTGCCGCAGGTATATGCTTGGCTAGAAAATGAGGAGCTCCTGAGGCGCTATGCCTCATCACTACCATATCCACTTTCATGCTTAGAATATTGTTTACCGTATCGAGCAATGTTTCGCCTTTTGCTGCAGATGAACTGCTTGCTGCAAAATTAAGCACATCTGCTGAAAGTCTTTTTTCAGCCAATTCAAAAGACATACGGGTTCTTGTAGAATTTTCATAAAACAAGTTCACAATCGTAATATCCCTCAAAGAAGGCACTTTTTTCACTGGCCGCTGTAATACTTCCTTGAATTGTTCTGCGGTAGATAAAATAAGACTGATATCCTCCTTAGAGAGGTCTTTAATACCAAGTAGGTGTTTGGTAGATAGTTTCATTAAAGAGCAAAGCTAATTAATAATTTTTAAACAATAACCACTTCATCTTTTAGGCCAGTTTCGGACCAATTTACTTTAACCTTATCAGATACAATTGTATCAATTGCCTTGCCAGAAAAGTCAGGCTGTATGGGCAATTCTCTACTAAATCTTCTGTCGATTAACACACACAATGAAACTTTGGAAGGTCTACCAAAGTCCAACAATGCATCCAAGGCTGCCCTAATCGTTCTTCCTGTGTACAACACATCATCAATTAAAACAACTGTTTTTCCTTCAATACTAAACGGAATTTCAGTGGCATTGGCAATATGAAGGGCTTTTCTTACATCATCCCTGTAAAACGTAATATCTAATTTTCCGTATTTAATATGCTGATGAGGTACAATTTGCTTCAATTCCACCACAATTCGATCGCTTAAAAAAATACCTCTAGGTTGCAATCCAATAATTACTGTATTGTTCAAGCCTTGGTTATTCTCTACAATCTGGTGAGCAAGCCGCTTAACGGTAAGTGCTATTTGCTGTTCAGATAAAATCGTCTTCACAAAATAAATTTTATTAAAAATAATGGCTTTCTTCCAAATCAGCCAATTTATTAACGTGGTTCTTTATTACTTTGCAATCCATGCTTCAAATCAAGAAACTCGAACTGATACAATTCAGGAACTACCATCAACAGAAATGGGAATTCAAGGAAAGAATTGTTTGCATTAGCGGGTTGAATGGCGTTGGAAAAACAAATTTATTAGACGCCATCTATTATTTAGGGTTTTCGAAAAGCTATTTTTCCCGAACTGACGCGCAAAATGTTCAACACGGGCAGATTGGCATGCGCTTATCTGGTAACTACATACTTAATCAAGCGCCTTTTAACATTACTTGTATTTTAAGAGAAACCAATCGAAAAGAGTTATCGGTAAACGATGAAATACAAAAAAAAATGTCTGACCATGTGGGTAAATTTCCCAGCGTCATGATAGCACCGGATGATGTAGAATTAATCAGCGGAAGTGGTGAAGGCAGACGCAAAATGATGGACTCAATTTTATCTCAAACAGATCGAGCATACTTGTATCATTTAATGGATTATACAAAAGTATTACAACAAAGAAATGGATTATTAAAAAACGCAGCCACTACCCATATAGACCATACTTTATTAGAAGTATTCAACACAGAACTGATTAAATCTGGAGAATATATTTATCAAAAACGAAAATTGTTCTTGCAAATTTTTATACCATCTGTAATTGATTTATACACTTCAATAGCTGGGAAATCAGATGAATTAAATTTGGAATACCAAACCGAATTAAATGAAAATTCTTTAGAATGGTTACTCAACAATAGTTACCAAAAAGATTTGATACTCCAAAGAACAACCAAAGGAATTCATCGAGATGATATAAATGTTCAATTAAATAAATATCCATTTAAAACAGAAGCTTCGCAGGGACAACGAAAGAGTTTATTATTTGCGTTGAAACTAGCTGAATGGGAATTTCTTTACAAGTATATTGGCTTTGCTCCTATTTTGCTGTTGGATGATGTTTTTGAAAAACTCGACGAAAAAAGAATGTTTCAATTATTAGAAAGAGTATGCAGCGAATATTATGGCCAAGTATTTATTACCGACACGCACGCAGATAGGCTTAAAAAGCAGTTAAGGGAAACTGGAAAATCATTTCAACTCATTGAATTATAAATAGCGCTAACTTTGCAATATGGCCGAAATGCATATTGGAGACGCATTAAAAGGATTTATTCGAAAGAGTAATTTAAAGAATGGCATTCGTGCAGTTCAAATAGAAGAAGTATGGGAAAAATTAATGGGAAAGACCATTGCTAAATACACGGAGAAAGTGCAAATCATCAATAAAAAATTATTCATTCATACCAATATTGGGCCTCTAAAGAATGAACTACAATTTCAGAAGCCACAGATCATTGCCCGAGTGAATGAACTTTTTGGAGAAGAAGTGATAACCGAAGTTATTGTTCAATAACGTCGGTTAGTTATTGGTTATTGGGATATAAGTTATTCTTATCTTTTATCTCTTATCTTTTATCTCTTATCTTTTATCTCTTATCTCTTATCTCTTATCTCATCTTTCTGCTTTCATAAATGACTTAATAACGCTAACGCATCGAGGTAGCTGCGTTTATCTATAATAGTTGCACCCTGCATTAAGTAAAAAGTAGGCTTAACCCTTGCTGCAGTTTTTAATACCGTTGCATCACAACTTAAAACAGTATAGTCCGGAAACGCATTTTTAATCTTTGCAGCTTCTGCTGAAACCAAGAAAACAGGGATCATTTTTTGCTGAAGTTTTGCTTGTAAATCAATCAATGATTTTTTCCATTGATTGATCCCTTCTGCGTCTTGAATCATTAACAAAACATATTCACCAGATTGTTGAAAAATGGCCGCTGTTGTATCAGTTTGATTACTTGTTTGCAGAGAAAAATCAATGATTGCTGGCTTCAATCCGTTACCCGGTTTTACCAATTGATCTTTTCGATCTATATACAAATAAGAAGAATCAAAATCTTCTGGAAAATGTGCTTGATCGAATTGGATTTGTTTACCGTCTTTTTGATAAATAAATTGAATGGAAAAACTATCCAAAGTAGCACCTACAGGCATTTTCATTTCTGTTAAGATATTGTTTCCCTTTTTGTAGGGCAAACAATCTACCAATGGTAGATGCTGCAGCACATGCCATTGTAAAAAACAAGCTATCCCAACAGTAATAACTAAAATTGAGCCAGAAAAAAAAGGCTTTATAACAGGAGTGATTTTTTGGTGCGTAATTACCAGAATAAAAATGAGCAATAACAATATCAAATCTTTTCCAAATGATTGTGCAGCAGTTAAAGGAATACAATCTCCAAAACATCCGCATGTTTTAATTTTTCCAGAAAATAAAGCAAACCCAGTTAGAAATGTAAAAAAGACAATCAGTATAAGCAATAGCCAACTGAATAATTTCATTCTCCATCCAATAATCACTGCCATACCTGCAAGTACTTCAAACACATTCATACCAAGGGAGAATGCCAATGCATAATTATTTAAAAAGTGCAAGTTCAACACTTCAAAAAACTCTTGCATTTTATAGCTTAGCCCCATTGGGTCATTCACTTTTATCAAACCAGAAAAAATAAATAACAACCCAACTATCCAACGGATAAACCAAAGTATTGTTTTCATGTGTTTATGAATGAGCTATGAAATATGTTTTCCTTCATCAATAAGAATCAAAGCAAATGCTGCATAATTGATAATATCAACATAATTGGCATCTATCCCTTCACTGATTAAGGTTTTTCCATCATTTTGTAAAATTTGTTTGATACGCAACAATTTTACCAAGATTAAATCAGCAAAACTTTCCTGACTCATTGCTCTCCAAGCTTCACCATAATCATGATTTTTAGAGAGCATGGTGTCTTTAGCCAATTGAGCACTGTGCTTGTATTTGGTAGCTGTATCTTCTAATCCTAATTCTTCTACTGTTGCATTATTTATTTCTAATTGAATCAACCCAATGATTGCATAATTTAATATGCCTTTAAACTCCGAAGCTATATCATCCCCTACTTTTTGGGTCTTTAAATCTTGTATGGTTCTAATACGTAAAGCTTTTATGAAAATTTGATCTACTACCGAAATAGTTCTTAATACCCTCCAGGCTGTTCCATAATCCTTGGTCTTTTTAATAAAAATATCATAGGAATTGGCAACAACTTGATCGTATTGTTTATTGGTATCCGACATTATAATTAATGGTTTTATTGGCTTTAGACAATATCTTTGAATAAGGTGCAATTTAACTGAATCGAGCAAATGTTTACACTTAACTGCAAAGGAAGTTTACGGATTATTGAAGAGCCGCAAGTAATGGGTATTATTAACAGTACCCCTGATTCCTTTTACAACAAAAGCAGAACCGCCAATATCCTTGCTGCTATTGAATTAGCAGAAAAAATGGTTCAAGAAGGTGTGTCGATAATAGATATCGGAGGCCAGAGTACCAGACCAAGTGCAGCGATCATAGAACCTTCAGAAGAAATAGATAGGGTAATTCCAATTATAGAAGCCATTCATGCTCAATTTCCAAATTTGCTGATTTCTATAGATAGTTTTCGCCCTGAAGTGGCAAAAACAGCGGTTCTTGCCGGCGCTTCCATTGTAAATGATATTAGCGGAGGTCAGTTTTTTCCTGAAATGATACCAACAATTGCATCATTAAAAGTGCCTTATATCTGTATGCATTGTGCCAATGACATCAATAAAATGCACGAAAAAATTAACTACCCCAATATCACCGAATCGATTATTAACTATTTTAAAGAAAGATTAAACGCCTGTAAAGAAGCCGGAATGCTGGATGTGATCATCGACCCAGGATTTGGATTTGGGAAAACAATGCAAGACAATTTCAAACTCATGAATGAATTGGAATCTCTTTCCATATTGAATGTACCAATTTTAGTTGGGGTATCTAGGAAATCGATGATTTATAAGACTTTGCAAATTGAAGCAAGCGAATCGCTGAATGGAACAACTGTTTTAAATACGGTAGGGCTACTAAAAGGTGCATCTATTTTGAGGGTACACGACGTAAAAGAAGCCAAAGAAACCATTCACCTGGTTCAACAACTTCGCTTAAAAAGAAATTGAGTTACCAGGTATTTAAAACCCGATAACTCAATAACCTGTATCTCTTATCTTTTATCTCTTATCTTTTATCTCTTATCTCTGCTGCTGCGGCGCTCCTTGCGGCATTGCAGGTTGAGGAGCTGGAACTGTTACATCCAAAACTTCTATATCAAAAATCAAAGTTGCGTAAGGAGGAATAACTGGCGCACTGCCATTAGGTCCGTAGCCTAACAATGCAGGTATAAATAATTTTCCTGTTCCGCCTTTACCAAAAAAGCGCAGCGCTTCATCCATTCCTTTGATCACCCCACCAGTACCAACAACAAATGTTAATGGTTGCTTATTTTGTGAATCGGCATCCATATTGCCATCAAATTTCTTTCCGTTGGTAAATGTGCCTCTATACATTACAGATACTTGTTTACCAGAATCAGCCATTGCATTTACATCTCCTTGTTTGGTAACTTCCGCAAATGCACCAGAAGGGGTTTCCGAAACTTTAGCGCCTTTCTTTGCAATAAAATCTTTTAGCTCTTTGGTTTCTCTGGTTTTTTCGATATCCATTTCTTTTTGATAATCAGCCATCATTAATTCTTGGGTTGTAAAAGTTTTGATTACTTCTACTTTACCATTAATTAAGTCTTTCTGACGAAAAATGTTGTTGTATTCCAACATACCCAATTTTTTTAAGCTATCTACATTCATTACAAAATCTACTTTATCGCCTGGAGCAATTTTGGTAATGATTTCGATGAAACTGTGTTTAGACATACGTGAAGTGTCTACCATGAAATACACTGGAATTCTTCCGAAAGAGCTGCTTAATACAGAATCTTTAGCAGGAAGCTTATACTCCACATGCATCTTAACAAATTGACCTTGTTTCAGTAAATCTTTGCTGTTGCCTTTGCTGATTTTATAAGCAAGACCTGTAGGTGTTTTTTCATATTGATTACAACTTGCAAGCAATACAAGCGCTGCCAAGAGCGTGAAAGTGATTCTCCTCATTTTTTATTTATTGTAGTTGATTTATATACGATTTTATTACTTCTTTAAAATGAGAAACAGTATCCTCAATAGAACTACTACTTCTTCCACCAGATGCATTGGCATGTCCTCCCCCCTCAAAATGATTTCTGGCAAATTGATTCACATCAAATCCACCCTTGCTTCTAAAACTCCATTTTCTTTCCTCGTCTCTATCAATCACTATTGCCCCAAATTTAATACCCTTAATAGTTAATAAATAATTCACTAAACCTTCTGAGTCGCCTGTTTTAATATCATACTTATGCAAATCTTGCCTTGTAATATACATTAAAGCAGTATTATACTCATATAAAACTTGCATTCTGTTTAACAAAGCAAAGCCGATGAATCTAAGTCGGTTCTCTAAAAAGTTGTCATAAATGTGATTGTGCACCTCAGCATGGTCAAATCCAGTATCTTTTAATCTTGCCACCATTCTATGAACCGAAGCCTTCGTTGAAGCAAATCTGAATGATCCAGTATCGGTCATCACACCTGTATACAAACAAGTAGCAATTTCTTGTGTGAGGCTATTTTCATGGCCTGCCCCAACAATAAAATCATAGACCATTTCACAGGTAGAACTTTTTGCTGTATCACTTATTCCATAATCAAAAGAAGGGCTATCAGGTTGTTGATGATGATCTATCAATACTTTAATTGCGTTTGAATTGGCCAAATATGTTGCCAAGTGTTTGGTTCTATGGAAAATATTGAAGTCTAAGCAAAAAAGTACGGTGGCTTCATCCAATATTGCCAAAGCCTTTTCTTTATGCTTTTCAAAATTGATAACCCTATCTGTGCCTGGCATCCAATCTAAAAAATCGGCCCAATTGGTAGGAGAAATAACTGTTACTGTATGATTCAAGCATTTCAAAAAATGAAATAGTCCTAAAGAAGAACCCATAGCATCCCCATCAGGTTTTTGATGTGTAGTTATAACTACTCGCTGTGGAGAAGACAATAATGGATAAAATACTTCAATATTTTGCATACAATGGCGGCAAAATTGCAGTATCTAAACAAGTAAATCAAAAGATTTTAGCATTAAATGTTAAAAATAATGAAGTGTAGGTAGATCAAACCCTTGCTATTCCTTACTTTTGCCGCGAAATTTAATAATATGAGCAATCAAACATTTACCATGATTAAGCCCGATGCTACTGGAAAAGGGCATACAGGAGCAATTTTAGACCAGATTGTAAAAGCTGGATTTTCCATCAAAGCAATGAAATGGATAAAATTAACAGAAGAACAAGCTGGATTATTTTACGACATTCATAGAGCCAGACCATTTTTCCAGGAATTAGTAGATTTTATGATCAGTGGGCCAATTGTAGCTGCAGTTTTAGAAAAAGACAATGCTGTTGCAGATTTTAGAACATTAATTGGTGCTACCAATCCTGCACAAGCTGCAGAAGGTACCATCCGTAAAATATTTGCTGCATCAATTGGTGAAAACGCAGTTCATGGAAGTGATAGCGACGAGAACGCCATTATTGAGGCCAACTTTTTCTTTTCAAAATTAGAAAGGTTCTAAGTAAACACTAGATTACTTTATCAAAGGCTGTACAACAAAAATCCTGATACTTTTATATGGTAGTCAGGATTTTTGATTTTTTATATAGCCTTCCTATTCCTTGCAATTGAGTGCTGATATCGGGTTATTTCAAAACTTACATACAGGCTTTTTGCTTGTTGAAAACCTGGACCAAACAAAAGCCCTTCGCTTATTGCAAAGGGCTTCAATGAAGTAGCCCATCAAAAATGAACTACCCTTTCTCGTCGGGACGACAAGATTTGAACTTGCGACCCCACGCCCCCCAGACGTGTGCGCTACCGGGCTGCGCTACGTCCCGAACTAAAAAACCAACTCCATTTGTTTAAATGGGGTGCAAATATAAGGCTAAAAGAAATTTTCAGGCTATATTGCATCAAATTTTCAACCACTGCATGAACATTCTATTGAAGCAGGTAAAAATTACCGACAACAACTCTCCTTTCAACGGTAAAATATTTGATCTACTTATAGAAAATAATAGCATTTCAAAAATTGGCATTGATTTATCCGACAAAGCAACTATGGTAATTGAGGGAAAGGATTTATGCGTTTCACCAGGATGGGTTGATACCTTTTCTCATTTTTGTGATCCTGGCTATGAGTTTAAAGAAACCATAGAAACAGGTGCTAATGCAGCTGCTTCCGGAGGATTTACAAGGGTTTTTACTCTGCCAAATACCAAGCCTATTACAGACAATAAATCAATGATTGAATATGCTGCTAATCAGGCCAACCATCTACCAATTTTCGTACATCCAATTGGAGCTATTACTCAAAAAACCGAAGGAAAGGAATTGGCGGAAATGTACGATATGAGAAATAGTGGTGCCGTTGCATTCTCTGATGGTTTAAACCCTGTTCAATCTCCGGGCTTATTTATAAAAGCACTTCAATATGTAAAAGCATTTGATGGGGTATTAATTCAGGTCCCAATCGACAAAAGCATTGGCGCATCGGGTTTAATGAACGAGGGAGTTATATCCACAAGGTTGGGCTTACCTGGCATCCCGGTAATTTCAGAAGAAAGTATACTTAAAAGAGATATTGATTTAGTGCGATATACTGGGTCTAAAATTCACTTTACCGGAATTTCATCTGCCAATTCTTTAAATTTAATCCGAGCTGCAAAAAAAGAAGGGCTTTCTGTGAGCTGCAGTGTAACCCCCTATCATTTGTTTTTCTGTGATGAAGATCTTCAAGGCTATGATACTTTCCTTAAAGTAAATCCACCTTTAAGAACCAAATCAGATATGCTTGCATTAAGAGATGGTGTTCTTGATGGTAGTATTGACTGTATTGCATCCCATCATTTTCCACAAGACTGGGATAACAAAACCTGTGAATTTGATGCTGCTGCATTTGGAATGATTGGTTTAGAAACTTCATATTTAGTAATAAACCATTTATTAGAAGAATTATCAGACAATAGAATTGTAGAACTTTTCTCACTGAATGCACGTAATATTTTTCAACTTCCAACTACTCATATAGAAGAAGGTGCTATTGCCGAATTAACTATTTTTCAAAGACAAGAAAAGCATAGTCTTAGCAAAGCCAATTTTAAAAGTAAATCTTTAAACAGTGCATTCATAGATCGGTCTTTAAAAGGAAAAGTAATTGGCACGATCAATAAAGGAAAGTATTACTCAAATTAAAAAAATGAAAATGGAAAATAAAATTACACAACCTTGGATGAAAGGGCTCATTATCAGCTTAGTACTAATTGCACTTAGTATTATTTTTCAATTAACTGGACTATCGAAGATAAAGTCACTACAATGGTTACAATCTGTGTTAATCATTGGTGCACTTATCTGGGTGTGTATTGGTTATGGAAAAGAAATGAGCGGAAATGTAACTTTTGGAAATGTTTTCGCACATGGTTTTAAAGCCACAGCAGCAATGACAGTTATTTTTGTTATTTATACTGTTATTGCTTTTAAATTTCTTTTCCCAGAAATGGCAGACCAAGCATTAGCAGAAGCCAGAATTGAAATGGAAAAGAACAATACTTTGTCTGAAAATGAAATTGATAAAGGCATTGAAATGACAAGAAAGTTTTTTCTTCCTTTTGCGATTGGTGGCATTTTGATTGGTTTTGCATTTATTGGAGCAATCGGATCATTATTGGGTGCAGCGTTTACCAAAAAAAATCCTAAAACTCCATTTGAACAATAGTTATTCATGAACCTATCTATCATTATACCATTATTAAATGAGGAAGAATCTTTGCCTGAACTTTGTGCATGGATTAAAAAAGTGGTTGATGCCAACAATCTATCCTATGAAGTGCTTTTGATTGATGATGGTAGTACAGATAATAGTTGGGATGTTATTCAATCAATCGCAATTGGTAATGCATC